>DASSWV010000248.1:0-7267 GCA_035704545.1 Pelobium sp. | reverse complement strand
GTTGGTTCGTCTTTTCTGGTTTTTTAAAGTCCGTTGTCTGCAGTCTGGGTGGCTTTTCAAATGGTATTTCAAAATTGCAAAGGATTCAATCCTTCTATCATTCAAAATTCAATCCTTCAAAATTCTGTCCTTCAAAATTATTCTTTGTAAGTGAACCACTTTGCTAGTTCCTTATAGGTGATTTTTTTGCCATGCATTAAAATACCCACTCGGTAAATTCTGGAAGCCACCCAAGTAGTTAAAATAAAACCTCCGATTAGTAAAACGATTGACAATGCCAATTGCCATCCGGGTACGCCAAAAGGGATTCGGATCATCATGGCAATAGGCGAGGTGAAAGGAATTACAGAAAGCCAGAAAGATAAATTACTATCCGGGTTGTTTACAATTACATTCATCCCCAAAATAAAAGTGAAAATGAGCGGTAAAGTTATCGGGAGCATAAACTGTTGGGTTTCTGTCTCGTTATCTACTGCCGAACCTACTGCCGCAAAAAGCGCACTGTATAACAAATATCCACCAATGAAATAAAATAAAAACGTACCAATAATAAATGGAAAGTTGATGGTATCTGCGGCTTTAAAAAACTGCGTTGCTGCACCGGTTTGGCTTGGCATTTCCACTTTGTTGCTGTTTTTAATGTCGCTTTGTTCTGTTTTATGCTCATCTTGGTTCATAAAAGCGTTAGCACCCAAAGTTGATAAGCCAGTGCTCAGGATAATCCAAAGTAAAAACTGAGTTAAACCAACTGCGCCAATTCCTAAAATTTTCCCCAACATTAATTGAAACGGCTTTACAGATGACACGATGACTTCCACAATTCTGCTGGTTTTTTCCTCAATTATGCCTCGCATTACCTGTGCTCCGTAGATAAATAAAGATAAATAAATTAGAAATGCACTTAAAAAACCAACAATATAGGTTGCTCCAATGCTCGCATCTTTCTCTCCGTCTTCGGTAAGCTGTTTGGCATTGATGTTTATTGCAGTTTTAGAGCTGTTTAAAACTGCAGTGTCAATCCCCGCGGCTAAAAGCTTTTTAGTTTGCAAAATGCTTTCCATTTGGTTTTCAATGTCTCTGAGCACTGCTATTCCAGGCTTTTTTTCGGCGATGATTTCAACGTTGCCACTTTCCTTAAAATCGGCTCCAATATAAAGCAGAAATAGGTCTTTTTTGCTCCGAGCTTCTTTTTTTGCAACATCATATTCAACATCAATGTAATTGAAAGTTATGCTTGATTGATCTTTAAACTGGTTTACAAAAATCCCGCTTTTATCAATTACGTTAAAATTTTTAGCAGTATCATCGCTGTTTTTATAAATGAAAAATATAGCGGCATACATCCCTATAAACAGGGTTGGAACTAAGAAAGTGAGAATCAAAAACGATTTCTTTTTTACCCTGCTTAGGTATTCTCTTTGGATAATTAAAAATACTTTGTTCATGGTAACTAGTCTTTTACAGTTTTAATAAATATCTCGTTGATACTCGGAATCACTTCCTCCAAATAATACAAATCAGCCAATGGAATCAATTCTTGCAATAAATTATTTGTACTAAAACCATCTTTAAGTTTTATAGTGTGCAGAATGCCTTCATCATCGTTGGTTTTTGTGGATAATAAGTCTGCAGTTTGCAAGTTAACCTGTGCAATACTTTGGTTTAAGCCGATGTTGAACGTGTTATTTCTGTAAGAGTTTTTGATGGATTTTACGCTTCCGTCTAAAATTTTATGCGATTTGTGGATGAGTGCAATGTGTTTACAGAGTTCTTCTACAGACTCCATTCGGTGGGTCGAGAAAATAATGGTGGAACCTTTTTGGTTGAGCTCTAAAATTTCGTTTTTGATCACTTCGGCATTTACGGGGTCAAAGCCAGAGAAAGGCTCATCTAAAATAATCAATTCAGGTTCATGCAGTACAGTAGCCACAAACTGAACTTTTTGTTGCATCCCCTTTGATAAATCTTCTACCTTCTTTTTCCACCAGGTTTGCATCTCCATTTTCTCGAACCAGAACTTGATTCTTGCGGTAGCATCGGCCCTACTTAAACCTTTTAAACGAGCTAAATAAAGCATCTGCTCACCAATTTCCATTTTTTTGTACAAACCTCTTTCCTCTGGGAGGTAGCCAATTTTGCTAATGTGATTTTGGTTCAGCTTTTCCCCGTTAAAAAAAATCTCTCCGCTATCCGGAGCGGTAATTTGGTTGATTATTCTAATTAGCGAAGTTTTTCCGGCTCCATTTGGGCCTAGTAGACCGAATATGGTTCCGCGTTCAATTTCTAAACTTACATCATCCAACGCCCTATGTTTGGCGTATTCTTTTACAATATTTCTGATACTGAGCATATCGCTTTTTAGGAAATTAGAGTGTTTGAAAGGTGAATTATTACAGGCTAACTCTGCGGAACAAGTTTTAAAACACCCTTACCCTCAACTGCAATGTACAAATAGCCATTTGGAGCTTGTTTAACATCTCTCACTCTGCCAATGTTTTTAAATAAAAGTTCTTCTTTAACCACTTTACCATCTTTTATTACGCAGCGGTTAAGGTACTGAAACCTTAAAGAGCCAACCATTAAGTTTCCTTCCCAACCTTTATAAACTTTACTGTTTACGAAAGCCATTCCACTTGGTGCAATTGAAGGGTTCCAGTAAAACAAGGGGTCTGTAATGCCTTCTTTTTGAGTAAGTGTAGTAATTATTTTGCCGTTGTAATTGATGCCATACGATACCACAGGCCAACCGTAATTTTCTCCTTTTTTGATGATGTTGATTTCGTCTCCACCTCTAGGGCCATGCTCATGCTCCCAAATTTGATCGGTAAATGGGTTTAAAGTTAAACCCTGAGGATTTCTGTGTCCGTAACTATAAATGGTTTGATCAGCGGTTTTATTACCGTAGAACGGATTGTCCGTTGGAATATCTCCTTCTGCCGTGATCCGGTGTATTTTACCTAGCCCGTTTTTAATGTCCTGCGGATTTTCTTTTTCATTCCCTCGGTCTCCAACAGATAAATAAAGCATATGATCTTTCCCAAAAACCATTCTTGATCCGTAATGATGTTTTGTTTTGGTGTAAGGCTGAGCAATAAAAATGTCTTTACCGTTGCTCAATTTGTTGCCGTTAAGCATAGCCATATAAATAGCCGTGGTCTGTAGTTTGTCATCAGTAGGGTTAGGTTTGGAGTAGCTGAGGTAAACAATTTTGTTTTTGGCAAATTCTGGGTGTAAAATTACGTCCATTAATCCTCCTTGTCCTGCAAACCTAACTTCGGGTATTCCAGTAACCTCGGTGCTTTTTCCGTCAGAATTTACTAGGTATACCACTCCTGATTTATCAGTAATTAAAATTTGCTTGCTAGGCAGAAAAGCCATGCCCCATGGGTTTTTAGCTTTATCAAAAACGGTTTCTAATTTTATTTTAACGTTTTCAGTTTCAAAAATCTCGGACTTAGGCTGGTTGTCAAAAGAATAGCGGTCTACGTTTTCAATTCCTTTAACAATATAATCAGCTAAAGCTTTGATTTCTTCATCTTTGAAAGCTTCTGCAAAAGCGGGCATTCCACCATCTTTGTATCCGAACTTAATCGATTTGAAAATGTCTTCTGGAGTTTTTCCGTATTTCCACTTCCTATCTGCAAAAGCATTCACTTTTGCACCGTGACAGCCAGAGCAGTAGGATTGGTAGTTTTCTTCGGGCGTTGCTGCCTTTTTTGTTGGCTCGGGGTTTTGTTGTAAACCTAAAGAAAGTAAAGAAACAATCGTTATCGTTGATAACAGTGCGGTTATTTTAGTGCTTTTCATAAAGTCTGTTTTTTATAAACAAAGTAATCAATTTATGGTAAATCCAAGTCATATTTACTGCTAAAGCTTTAACGGTGTATTTTTTAAATCTTGAAGTATTGCTACTGAACCAAGAAAGAAAACCCTGTTTTCCTAAAAATTGTTTTAAATTAAAAACCCGATGGTATCGGGCTTTTTGATTTAGTTGTTTTCATGCTTGTAAACATGTACATCTCTTTGCGGAAAAGGTATTGATATTCCGGCTTTATCAAATGCTTTCTTAACCAGTTCCATTTTGGTAAGGTAAACATCCCAATAATCCTCATTGCTAACTAAGCCTCTTACCCTAATATTTACAGAACTATCGCCCAAGCTATCCACATAAATATAGGGTGTTTCTCTATCAATTACGCGTTCATCAGAAAATATAACTTCTTTGATGATTGCTCTTGCATGGTCAATATCATCATTATAACCGATGCCAAATATCCATTGCATTGTTCTTGCGCTTTCTGTGCTGTAATTAATAATAATATCGTTATAAAGCTTTCCGTTAGGAACAATGATGGTTTTATTGTCGAAACTTTTTAGAACGGTATGAAAAATCTGTATTTCTGCCACCGAAGCCGTAACTCCTTGTGCTTCAATTATATCCCCAACTTTAAATGGTTTTAACATCAAAATTAAAATTCCACCTGCAAAATTTGCCAAACTTCCTTGCAAAGCTAAACCAATAGCTAAACCGGCGGCACCCAAAATTGCTATAAAGGAAGTTATTTCTACTCCTAAGGTTTTTAGTACGGTCAGTATTAGGAGTATCAGTAAAGTGTTTTTCACCAGGCTGGCTAGGAAAACCCGTAGCGATGGATCTACATCTTTTTTTTCCATTAAGCCGGCAAACGCTTTTGATAAAAACTTGACAACTTGCCAACCTATAAATCCAACTAAGCCGGCTTTAATTAATGCAAGCCCTAAGTCTGCGCCTTTTGTTACTAAAAATAGTTTTGCTGTTTCTAAATAATCCATATAATTTTTGATTTTTTTTGGTAGCCGAAGCAATATTGTGGTTAAAGTTCAGAAATTGCCTTCACAATGGTATTACAGGCGTAAGTAATTTCTTCTTCTGTAATATTTAACGGCGGTGCAATGCGTAAAGCCGAATCGCAATGCAGGAACCAATCGATAATTATTCCATGTTCCAAACATCTTTTACTAACTTCTTCTACTTCATTAAAATTAGCCAACTGCACCGCAATCATCAAGCCTAAACCTCTTACTTCTTTAATTTTTGGATGAATTAGCATTTTTTTGAACAAATTTTCACGATGTTTTACGCCATTTATTAAATTTTCGTCTAAAATAGTGTTCAAGGTTGCTAAACCAGCGGCGCAACTGACAGGATGACCTCCAAAAGTAGTGATATGCCCCAAAATTGGATTGTCTTTTAGGTTGTCCATTATTTTTTTGGAAGAAATAAAAGCGCCAATCGGCATACCGCCGCCCATTCCTTTGGCAATCAGTAAAATATCTGGAGTTATTCCATAATGTTCAAAGGCAAAAAGTTTTCCAGTTCTTCCAAAACCGGTTTGTATCTCGTCAAAAATCAACAAGGAGCCTGTTTCATCACATTTTTTTCGGAGTGTTTTGATGTAATCCAAATTAGGGATTCTTACGCCTGCTTCTCCCTGCACTGCTTCTAAAATTACCGCTGCTGTTTTGTTGGTGATGTTTTTTAAATCTGATGCTTGGTTTAAGCTGATGAACTTAATGTCGGGCAATAATGGGCGATAAGCTTGTTTGTAATATTCGTTTCCCATCACGCTTAAAGCGCCATGAGTACTGCCGTGATATGCCCCGTTGAAAGATATAATTTCCATACGGTTAGTATGTTTTTTCGCTAACTTTAATGCGCCTTCTGTTGCTTCTGTGCCAGAATTTGTAAAATAAACCGATGATAGGCTTGGAGGTAAAACTTCACTTAAACGATGAGCAAACCTTACTTGTGGCGACTGGATAAACTCGCCGTAAACGGTTACATGTAAATATTTTTCTAACTGTTGTTGGATGGCCTGGATCACATTGGGATGCCCGTGGCCGATGTTGCTGACAGCAAAACCTGATACTAAATCAAGATATTTTTTACCGGATGGATCATATAAATAGCAACCTTCTGCTTTTTCAACCTCTAAAAGTCTGGGGAAATTAGAGGTTTGAGCCGTATTGAGTAAAAAAAGTTGTTTTTGACTTAACATATCGGCAAAGATACATTATTTCATAAACTGGGCTTTGTCGATACTTATTGAAATCGACATCAATTGCTTTAAGGACGATTTTTCAGCTGTTTGATGAGCTCTTCACGAAAAGAACGTTCTGCTTGATACAGTGCTTTGAGTTTTTCTGGAGGTAAAACTTCACCAAAAGCTATTCGGTATTTTTTTCTTAACTCCAATAACTTTCCATCGTAAAGGAAATCTGCATCAATCGCTTTTTCGGGGTTGGATGCATTGTTCAATCTGCTTTGTTTTTTTTGTCTGATGATTTGGCTCCACTCTGACTGGTATTCTTTATACAGAGGCCAAAATGCTTGCGACTCTTCGCCAGTTAAATTTAGCCTTCCAGCTATGTAACCAAATTTAATATCCTCAATTTGCTTAGCCTTTTTGTGATTTTGCTGAGCAACTGATAGGTTTGATATGCCTAAAGAAAAAATAATTGCAACTATATATTTTGTGAGCAGTTTCATTAATGTTTTATTTAATAGTGTTTTCCAGTTCAAAATCGTCAAGATCTAAATTGGCATCCTCGTCAATACTCTCCATTAGCATTGGCAAATCGCTCGCATCAGTATGTTGGTTTAAATAAATTTCAATCTCTTTGGCAGGTATTTTAGAAAGCTGATAATCTACAGATGTACTGTGTTTAATGTTGATGTAAACACCTAAAGATGTGGTTAATAAAATACAAGCCGCTGCGGCATACCTTACGAAATAAAGTTGAATGATATTTGATTTTTTAGGCTTTGTGGTAATGCTGTTTTTAATTCGTTTTTCTGCATCAGCGAAATAACCAACTGGTACATCGAAATCTTTAGTTACAGTATTTTGTGCTTTAATATCCTCTAAATAAATTGCTGATTGGACTTGTTGCTCAAGATTTTCAAAGTAACCTGCCGGAACGTCAAACTCGTTTTGATGATCAAGCGCATCAATTATATTAACCTGATTTACAATTTGCTCATTCAAGCTTTCAAAATATCCATCAGGAGTTTTAAAAGTGTTTTGTTTGTTTATTGCCGCTAAATTTGGTGCTTCTTTTTGCAGTTCCATGTTTTCATCCTCGCTTTTCATATTAATTGATTGATTTTTATGGAAAAGGTTTAATCTGTGGATAACAAGTAGTGCTCTATCTTTTTCACTGCTAGGTGATAGGAGGCTTTTAATGCGCCAACACTTGTGCCCAACACATCAGAAATCTCTTGAAA
>DASSWV010000243.1:0-7811 GCA_035704545.1 Pelobium sp. | reverse complement strand
TATTAGCTGTCCGAAAACAGATTTACTCGAAAAATAGTTACTTTTACCCATTGTAGTTCGTGTTTCGCAAAAACAAATCTACAATTTATTAAGTAGCCATTAATTTGGCTACTTTTATCGGACACTAGTGTTTTATAAATCTAACGAATAATATAAAACAAAAAAAGAGCGAAGTTTACTTCGCTCTTTCACAACTTTTCACTTTTCACTTCAAGTCCCTAAAGCATCCCACCACAAACGCTTAAAACCTGTCCGGTAACATAAGCGCTCATATCCGATGCTAAAAACACGCAAACATTGGCAATGTCTTCAGTTTCTCCTGCTCTTTTTAACGGGATGTCTTTTTCCCAGCCTTCAACCACCTTCGGGTCTAAAACTTCTGTCATCTCGGTTTTAATAAATCCTGGCGCAACAACATTTGCCCTGATATTTCTGGAACCTAATTCTTTGGCTACTGATTTTGTAAAACCAATAATTCCAGCTTTTGATGCGGCATAGTTAGCTTGACCCGCATTTCCTTGTACCCCAACTACAGAACTCATATTAATAAAAACACCTTTACGGTTTTTCATCATTATTTTTGACGCTGCTTTTGTAGTGTTAAACACCGATTTTAAGTTTACTTCGATTACATCGTCAAAGTTCTCTTCGCTCATGCGCATTAACAAACCATCTTTGGTAATTCCGGCGTTGTTAATTACAATATCCAAAGTCCCGAAATCTGCAACAATATCATTGATGAGTTGCTCTGCTTCAGCAAATTTTGAAGCATCAGAACGGTAACCTTTAACTTGTGTTCCAAAAGATTTTAACTCCTCTTCTAAAGCTATCCCCTTTTCAACAGATGAAAGATAAGTAAAAGCAACATTTGCTCCGTGTTCAGCAAATTTTTCGGCAATTTTACGACCAATTCCTTTAGAAGCTCCAGTAATTAGAGCTGTTTTTCCTTCTAACAATTTCATGCTTTTTTGATTATAAGCTGTGAAATTAATTAAATTTTATAAATAACATCGTATTTGCTCCTCGAGTTAAGAAACCGTGTAAAATTAGAATTGGATATTTTATTTATTTCTGTTTATAAAACAAGATTTTCAGGATTTCGCCTGTTATCCCAAAAAGAAAGTATTTTGATATATTCAGCATCGAAAGAATAAAATAGAGAAAAAGCTTCTAAAACAATAACTCGCCTTACGCCTTTAATATCCTCCACTTCTTCACCAATAAAGGGGTTTCTTTTAACAAGAGATAATACCCTCCTGCTTTCTTTGTTTTTTTTTTAATATGCAGAGGAATGATTGTGCTTTGTCCAATAGGTTAGTGTATTTATCTTATCACTTTGGGCGTGTCTAGTCCACATTACCTGCCGCATCTTCAAAACTTTTATATGCTTCCTTTTCACTTATCGTGTTCCCTTTTTCTGCATCCTCTATACCTTTTAAGATGGACTCCTTTGCTTGTTTTGAAATTTTGATTTTTTCACTGTCTATAAAGTTAATTTTCATTTCCTTCAAAAATGCCCTTATTACATTCTCCTGCTGTGCGTTATCTGGAATAATCGTTATTGCCATGACTATTGTTTTTTAATAAAGTTAGGTATTTTCTTCTTTTAATCCCATTATCAAAATTAGATTGGCAGAGTATGCTGTTAAACCAATTTATGTTGGTAAGCATATTTGATTAAACCCACGGTAGAGCTACTGTTGGTTTTCCTGATCATATTTTTACGATGGGTTTCCACCGTTCTCTCTGATATAAAAAGCTCTTTAGCTATTTCTTTACTGCTTTTTTCTTGCATGATAAACTTTAACACCTCTACTTCCCTATCCGTTAGCACAAGATCATCGGCATTTAAACCTAACCCTCTTACTAAAATATTACTTACCTCATTACTAAAAAACTTGCCCCCATTACCTACTACAGATAAAGCCGTAAGTAGTTCTTGCTGGGCGTATTTTTTGAGGATATAGCCATCAACCCCTAAAGCCATCATCTCCTGAACTTTATGTGGCTCATCATGCATCGTTAAGACGATTATCTTTAGATCCGGCTGCACAGCCAATGCTTCTTTTACCAGTTCCATCCCATCCATATCAGGCATAGAATAATCTGCAATCATCACATCTACTTTTTCTTTTTTAAGGTAACAGATTGCATAATTCCCGTTGGTACAACAAGCCACTACCTCGCAATCAGGAACTTCTGCCAGTAAATTTTTTAATCCATCTAACAGTATAGAGTGATCATCAACTAAAATGATTCGCATGACTTAAAAATACGTATAAATAGGTATAACAAACAAGAATTTTGCCTCTAAATTGCTAAATAAAATTAACCAACGAGCTATAATGTTATTTTTACCTCGTATTTACTTTATTTTTATAGCGCTGAAGCACATGTTAAAAGCATTAATCAAAGTCGGTGTCCTATTTTCAACCCCTGTCACGTTTATACCAGAAAAACATTAACAATATCCATTCAATTTACTGTCAAAAAGTGATTCAAATCACGCTGAATTTATAAAATAAGCTATCTTTGCATTATTGAAAGCAAAAAATATAATCCCTGAAGACGGGACAATGCTTCCTTTAATGGAAGAATTTTACACAATACAAGGAGAAGGATTTAATTCTGGAAAAGCAGCATATTTTATAAGGCTAGGAGGATGCGATGTGGGGTGCCATTGGTGCGATGTGAAAGAAAGCTGGGATGCTAGTTTGCACCCCTTAACTTCAACACAAACAATTGTAGAAAACGCAGACAAATATCCAGGGAAATCCGTGGTGGTAACCGGTGGAGAACCATTATTATACAATTTAGACGAACTCACTAAACAGCTAAAAGCCAAAGGTATTGCTACTTTTATAGAAACCTCGGGCGCTTATCCGCTCTCTGGCTTTTGGGACTGGATTTGTTTATCACCAAAAAAATTTAAGGCGCCACGTACGGATATTGCTCCGTTTGCCAACGAATTAAAAGTGATTGTTTTTAACAAAAGTGATTTTGAATGGGCGGAAGAACACGCAAAAATAGTACCTACCGACTGTAAGTTGTACTTACAACCGGAATGGTCTAAATCTGCTGAAATGACACCCTTAATCATTGATTATGTAATGAACAACCCCCAATGGGAAATTTCTTTACAAACACATAAATTTTTAAATATTCCTTAAAATTTTATAGTTTTAGATATTAAACCATTCTAATGAAACGCTTAGTTAATCTCGCATTTTTACTTTTAGCTTTCCAGATTGGTTTGTCGCAAACAAAATATTCTACAAATAACAGGAGCGCTATAAAAAGTTACGAGAAGGCTAGCTACTTACTTGATTTAAACGAGTTTAAACAAGCCAGCGACGAACTTAAGGTTGCAGTTAAGCAAGATAATGACTTTATTGAAGCATATTTGCTTTTAGCAGATGTTTACCGAGTTACGTTTGATTATTTAAACGCAAAGGAAAACTATAAAAAAGCATTTGAAATTAACCCTAATTTTGCGCCAGAGCGTTATTACTATTTCGCCGAGAGCGAGTTAAAAACGGGAGATTACGAACAAGCCTTATTGCATTACAAACTTTATAAAAGTCAAGGTAAGCCATCCATAGAAAGAATTGAACTTACAAACAAGTACATTAAAGACTGCGAGTTTGCTATTGTAGCTGTAAAAAATCCGGTCAATTTTAAGCCCGAAAATTTAGGTCCAAATGTAAACACTGCAGATCAAGAGTATTTGGCCGCTTTAACTACGGATGAGGGCACATTGATTTTTACACGCCAAATTAACCGCAACGAAGATTTTTACCGAAGCTATAAAAATGGCGAAGGTTGGACAAAAGCGACTTACTTAAGCAATAACATCAATACTCCATCTTACAACGAAGGCGCACAATGTATCTCGCCAGACGGGCATTTTTTATTTTTTACCGGCTGTAATCGCCCCGATGGTTTAGGCAGATGCGATATTTATGTTTCGCAAAAAGAAGGCGAAGGATGGAGCAAGCCAGTTAATTTAGGCTTTCCAATCAATACAAAAGGATGGGAATCACAACCGTCTTTATCCGCCGACGGCAGAACACTATATTTTGTGAGCGATAGAAGAGGCGGATCTGGAAGTTATGATATTTGGCGAAGCACCATAGGTGATGACGGAAACTGGGTAATGCCCGTAAATTTAGGAGACAGTATCAATACGCCTTATGATGAACAATCCCCATTTATACATCCTGATAATCAAACACTTTACTTCTCCTCAAACGGATGGACAGGGCTAGGCAACAAAGATTTATTTATTAGCCGGTTAGACAGTGTAGGAAATTGGGAGTTGCCAGAAAACTTAGGTTACCCCATAAATACTTACGGTGAAGAAAGCGGATTAACGATTAACGCTAGCGGAACAAAGGCTTTTTTCTCATCCAATAATTTTAGCGGATTTGGCGGATTTGATATTTACTCGTTCCCTTTACCAGATAAAATACGCCCAATTGCGGTTAATTATGTGAAAGGTGTGGTGTTTGATGACGAAACCAAAGAAAAACTTGGAGCAATAGTAGATATTATTGATTTAGCTGAAGAAAAATCCATCAATACCTCTTATTCTGATAAAATTGACGGTACATTTTTGGCCACTTTATCTACCGGAAAGGAATACAGTATCAATGTATCTAAAGATGGTTATCTTTTCTACTCAGAAAATTTTTCGGTAGAGAAAAACCAGATTGGCCAACCTATTATCCTCGAAGTTCCCTTGCAAAAAATAGCGGTGGGTAAAAAGGTGGTGCTCAAAAATATATTTTTTGACAGTAACAAATACAATTTAAAAACACAATCCAAAACAGAGTTACAGAAACTGATTGATTTCTTGAAAGACAATCCAAAAACTCACATTCAAATCAGCGGGCATACGGATGACATTGGCGATGATCAATCGAATTTAATTTTATCTCAAAACCGTTCTAAAGCTGTTTACAATTACCTAGTTGAGCGTAATATTGCTAAAGAAAGACTCAGCTTTAAAGGTTATGGAGAAGCTTCGCCAATGGCAGACAACGCCACCGCAGAGGGAAGAGCTAACAATAGACGTACCGAGTTTATAATTACAGGGGTTGACAAATAATTAGCTAGGTCCGAATCTAAATCGTATCAAAAAGAATAGAACTTAAAACTACACAATATTAATTGGCCCCAATTTTTATAGATGTCATTGTTAAGGAACCTCCAATAGGTTTATCATTAAACAAAGTAACTTCTTCGTTTTCTTCTTTCAATCCCAATGTATAAAGCAAGGGCAAATAATGTTCAGGCGTTGGAATGGCTAAATCAAAGGCTTTACCCTGTGATTTAAAATCAATGAGCTTTTGATGATCCCCATTTAAAATATGGCTTTTCATTGCTTCGTTTGCTTCCGTTGCCCAATCGAAGGCATATTGTTGGTTCAACCTGTCCCAAGCTACCAAACGTAAATTGTGAACCATATTTCCGCTTCCGATAATTAATATTCCTTTTCGTCGCAGACTACTTATTTCTTTTGCTAACTCATAATGATATTTGGGAGATTGCGAGTAATCGATACTCATTTGGATAATGGGAATATCTGCGTTTGGGTACAAATGCTTAATAACGCTCCAAGCACCATGATCAAGTCCCCATTTATCATCTAAACCTACTTCTGTTTTAGTAATGATGTTTTTAGTGTGCTGTGCTAACTCAGGACTTCCTGGTGCGGGGTATTGAACGTCAAATAGTGCTTGTGGAAATCCGCCGAAATCATGAATAGTCGGCGGGTTTTGCATGGCGGTAACAAATGTGCCTTTAGTTTCCCAATGTGCCGAAATACAAAGAATTGCATTGGGGCGTACCAGATCTTTCCCTAATTTTCGGAATGCTGAAACAAATTCATTTTCTTCGATAGCATTCATTGGGCTACCATGACCAAGAAATAACACCGGCATTTTATCCGTATTATTCATTGTTGAAGTAATTTTATTTAATTCGTTCAGATTCATGTGATGCTTTTTATAATTAAAAACCAGCTTTCAGTTGATTTCTGGTTTAGCTCTTATAATTAACAATAGTTGATTTACGGATTCAATTTATGATATATCCAATTGTCAACAGAAAACTTACCGGCTCCTGCTATCGCAGTACAGAAGTAAATTGTTGCATAAAATAGTGGCAACTCTTGTCTTCCAAACCCATCATTTGCATGAACTACAAAAGCTGCAACTATCATGGTAATTAACAAAGGAATTGCAACTACCCGGGTTGCCAGCCCGAAAATCAAAAATATCGAGCAAAAAACTTCGGAAAAAACCGCAAGCGCTAATGAAGCAGTTACGCCAACACCAATAGGGTCGCCAAACTGTATCGGATCATCCCCGACTAAATTTAAAAACTTACCTATGCCATGGGTCAACATAAAACACCCAGCCACAACGCGGAGTATTAGCAATACAAAATCTATATTTTTAGGGTAATTCCCCGGATTGAACATGTTCTTAATCATTATTAATTAGTTTTTTACAGGAACTCCGTGAAGAGAACTCACGGAGTTAATTTTAATCATATTACTGTTTGGCAAATTGCAAGTGGAGGATGATGCTTACATCTTTTGCAAGACTTGTTGCGGTTGGATCATAATTAATATTATAGTCAAACCTGTTAATAGTGGTGGTTGCTTTAACTCCTAATTTTTCGCCTTGCTGGCTTTTAACTGTTCCACCGTAATGAACATCGAAAACCACATCTTTGGTAACATCTTTTATGGTTAGCTTACCATGCAACAAATATTGATCTTTACCTTTGGACTCTATTTTTGTGCTTTTAAAAGTCATGTTAGGGAATTTCTCCACATCAAAAAAATCAGCACTTTTAAGGTGGCTATCCCTTTTGTCCACATTTGTGTTGATGCTATTAACCTTAACGGTAAAATCAACATCTGCACCTTTAAGCGCTTCTCCGTTTGTGGTTAAGTTTCCAGTGTATTCCAAAAACTTGCCGTTTACAATGCTAATTCCAGAATGTTCTATATTGAAATTTAAAGATGAATGGTAAGGATCAACTTTCCATTGTGTTTGTGCAAATGAACTTAAGCTGATAAAAGCCGCTAGTAATAAAAGGAATGTCTTTTTCATAATCTTTTGAATTTAAATGAGGTTAAATTGTTATTTGATTACAAAGATACAATCCAGAGACAATTATGTTTTACACTATTCGGTAATTGAGGTGTAGATTCAGGAAAGCATTTTCCTCATATCCTCTCTAAACTCAGTAGGCGATAGACCAGATTTTTTTTTGAAGACATTGGAAAAGTAGGAATTTTCATTGTATCCTAGTTCATACCCTATTTCTGCTATCGTTTTTTCAGTAGAAATTAAAAGATTCTTGGCCTCAATAAGCTTACGAGTTTCGATGATTTCGGAAACGCTCTTTTCTAAAATATTTTGGCAAATTAAATTCAAGTTTCGGGCAGACATAAATAGCTTTTCTGCATAATAATCAACACCCAAGGGTCTATGGTAATTTTCTTCCAAGATGGCCAAAAAGTTTCCAAAAGAAATGTTCTGCGTTTTTCGTAAGCCCTCATTTGAGTTGTCCAACTTTTTTCTTTCCTGTTCAATCATGGTAAATAAAACACTTAAAAGTTGCTTTATTATGGCGTAACTAGGGTTTTCCTGTGAGGATTCTTCATCCATCAATTCGCACAATGTAATGAGACGTTGAAAGCAGGCTCCATTCTCTAATTTTAAATTGGCTTCGTTATGATAAAAAGAGTATAGCTGGAAGGTTGTTTCCGGAATAAACTCACTCTTAAAACG
>DASSWV010000227.1:0-8992 GCA_035704545.1 Pelobium sp. | reverse complement strand
ATACTGCTCGGCTTCGGCAGCGATGTAGGGCATTTGCCAAAGGCTTACTCTGTAGCCATCGTTTTTCAATCTTGCAATAAATGCTTTCGGATCTGGAAATCTTTCTGGGTTAAACTTCCACTCGCAAAGCCAATCGGTTTTAAACCAACCGGTATCTAAATGGATGACATCGCAAGGAAAATCTTCTTTTCGCAACCTGTCGCAAATCTCATTGACTTCATCCGCAGAAAAATAAGTCATTCTGCTCATCCAGATCCCAAAACTCCAAAGTGGTGGTACTTCGGGGAAACCGGTAAGCTGTTTGTATTTATAAATTATTTTTTCAGGATTATCTTCTCCAATTAAAAAAATATCCAAAACGGGTTCTTCTACCAATAACTGAACGGAACGGGTAGAAAAATCGGCCATCGAAAATTTGCAATACGCAGAAGTATGTAAAAAAAGTCCATACATCTCGCTCGACAAGTAAAATGGAATATTCTTATAAGTTCGCTTATTATTTACGCCCTGCCCGTCCTGGTTTTTTAGCTGAAAAGTGCGTCCGGATAAATCCATTTTGGTAAAGCGTTCGCCTGTACCCACAAATTTCTCATCGGCTTTAGCCTGAAAAGAAATGGTTGCTTTTTCTGTTTTGCCTACTTTCTCGATAAAAGCCAAAGACATTCCATCCATTCTTCTAGGGAAAAACTGGTCGTAGCCGTTAACTTTAACCGCTTTTACGCCATCAGGATAAAATGTTGCCTGAAAAGATTCTTCGGGCGGAGGCAATAAATCGCTCCAATGATCAATTTCTGGTTCAGATAAATCTATCGAAGCTCTTACAGTATTGTTTTCATCTACAATTTTCCATTCCGTTGGCGAAGTTTTAAATTTTAAAGCGATTTCCTTCAAATCATCAGCTACTTGTAACATCGGCGAAGTTTCATGAATCTCTTGTCCAAAACCAATGCTCACTCTTAAAACTTTATCGCCAAAGGCTCTTATAAAAACTTTAAACAATTTCCTCTCGATCTGTATATCTGGCGCAAAATCATTAGCTAAAATTTGCGCCTGAAACGGAACAGTTAAAGCTATCCCCAAACCGATGCTTTCTATTGCTGTAGGTTTACATGATTTCCACAGTTTTGAAACACCTTCTTCCTTTGATAAGTCGGTATCAAAATCTAAAAAGTCGAAAAATTGATGATTGGTATGCTTCATTAATCTATTTTCTTTAAAAACACCCAGCTTTCCCCGGGTTTTGTTCCTTCAATTCCAGTTTGGTATTGGCTCATGAGTTTATTCCACTCGTCCATCTTCGGATTATTTTCTGTTGTTTTTGGGTTCAGCTCATCTAAACTTGATCCTTTCGGGATGCTGATGATGAGCATCAATTGCCTTCCGTTTTTGAACACCTGCAACTGCTGAAAATCTGCATTGCAAAATCCTTGGGAAACTTCTGGCCATTTTTGGAATTGCTTTCGGTGATATTCTAGATATTCGTTCTGCTTTTTTACATCATCCACTAAGTTTGCGGTCAATAAAACATGGTCCCAATTGTCGGCCAATTTTGTATCGGGGCAATTAACTTGTTTGCTGAACTGATAAAAAGGTTGATCATAAGTTTTAATTACAGCTTTTGGATACTCCGATTGCAATTCGCTTTTTAAATGTTCGATATAATTGAGCTTGGCATACAAAACCCAATGATTTTCCCATTGGTAAATTTCCGGTTCAATTACTCCGTTCGTTTTTGCGATGGACTTTATTTTATCAGCATCAAAACCTTCTCCTTTTAATTCCACAACACCAAAATGTGGGACTTCCTGTAAAGGCCAAGTTTCATCAACAACAAGCTCTTTTAAAAGATTTTGAAACGGTTTTCTGATACCAGCATTCGTTTTTACGCTATCGTTTACAAAGGAACTATTATGTTCCCAAACGTTGCCCGGACCGTTGGCATTCTGCAAAAACTTCTCTGCCGGAACCCAATTGTTTTTTACGGTAAAATAGGAAGAACCTTCATCGGTATATAAATAAAACCAGTGAAATGGATCATGAGCGTAAGGATTTTCATAAATGCTGTCGATGTAATTATCCGCAATTAAACTTCCTGGCTGTGCCGACAAAGTGTAAATCCCTGCAACATCATATAAATGCTTTCCATAATGATGGATTTTATTGCCAATGACTTTATTATTGCTCATGGCGTTGATGGATTTTGTCCAGCCCCAGCCTAAACCGATTCCTGTGTAGGAAACATCGGAAATCTCGTTGTGAGCGATGGTGATGTTTTTGACAAAACCGGCGCTGATGCCTAAAGTTCCCCAATCTTCATTGGTCACATCGGTAATTAAATTATCGGTAATCAATTCGTCTGAGCAGATTTCTCTTTCGTCTTTCGGGTTGTAAGGCAAATGCGTTTCAAAAGCTTCATCAGAAAAAACGCCTAAATTAATTCCGCTTCCGCCGATGTCTTTAAACAGGTTTCCTTTGATGGTGTTCTGGTTTGTTCCTCGATGGAAATCCAATCCTGTAGAAGATAAATGCTGGAAAGTGCAAGCTTCAAAAACCGTATTATTGGTATAGTTCACAGTCACTGCCGACTGTGGACGACCAATCCACCCTTGATTTTCCAATCCTGCTTTATCTGGTGTACCCGGAATTTTTAGCTTGTAGGCATCCAATAAAAACATTCCGGCCTGCAAAGGCACATGGCCTTGTTGCGATGGACGCAACCAATTGCTGTATTCGAAAGTAATTCCTTTAAAAGTGATGTGATGAACAGGATGGTCTATTGTTCCTGTAATATTGACTAAATTCTCTAACACCGGAACGGTTACATTTGCAGTTTCTAAATCCTCTCCAACTCGTGGATAATAATATATTTTATCGTTTTTTTTATCGAGATACCATTCTCCAGGCTCGTTTAATAAAGAAAGCGCATTGTTTAAAAAGAAAGGAGAGTTTCCTGTTTTTTTGGAAATCCAGGGTGCTGGCCAAGGGTGTTCGCTTTGGATTCTGCTTTCTGGCTGTTCAAAGGAAAGTTTGGCGCTATCTCCTTGTACCTGCATTTTTTTAATTCGGAGATTGGCAATTGCCCACCATTGCTGGATAAACATTTCCATCCCGGGCTCAAATTTGATGGATTTATCATTGTAAGGAATCCAACAGGTTTGCTCTTTTTTATCCCAAGAAAGGATGCGGTTCATTTTGCTTCCAGAGGTACTTTTTGCTCTAACAGCTTTTTGTCCGTTTACCCATAATTGGCGATAATTCAACAATTCTCCAGCTTTTTTTGGTGCATCGGCAACCCAAACTGTCCCAGCTTTTAAACCATTTAAATTTTCTGCTTTATGCCAATTTTTGATATTTACACCACCACTTAAAATTGCTTTTTTAGAGTTTTGCGCTTGTATGATCGTTGGACTCTCTGCCGTTCCGGAATCCTCTGGACGAATAAAAACCGGTTCTTGTAAAGCGTAAGTTCCATCAGTTAAAATGATGTAAATTCCGCTATTAATATTTGGAGATTTTAATCGGCGTAACTCTCTGGCTTCCCTTAAAGCTCTATTTAAGCTATAAAAAGGTTGCTTTTGTGTCCCTTCTGCTAAATCTGAACCTTTGGGCGAAACATAAATAGTTGTAGAAATGCCGTCCTCAGCTTTTAAGCTTTGAAAGCTAAATGCAAAAAAAACAACCAGGAGAATTTTATTTACCATTACAATTTAATCTTGAAATACTTTTTTTAGATACGCTACATTGGCACCATAATTCGCTTTTACATTACGTGGCTGCGTTGCATCTCTTGAGCGTTCCGCCACCAGCCAACCTTTCCATTTGATGTCATCCAAAGTTTGTTTCACTTTGTACAAATCCAGTCTTTTGTTATTTTCTAACCATACACCATCTTCGTCGGTAGCGTGGATTTGGCAGATGTATTTTCTGCCTAAAATTTGGAGTTCTTTGTTTAAATCTCTTCCGTTTTTTAATGGATTAGAGAAGTTGAAATAGCTTTTTATGTTTTTAGAACCGATGTCTTTCAACAATTTTTTCTCGCCACAAGCATCTAAAGAGGTTTCTATCCCGATGGTTACTCCGGCTTTTTTCGCCATTTTTCCGGCGATTTTTAAACGCTCAACAATTGCCGGGCGTAATTCTGGATGTTTGATTAAATCTCCTTTTACGCCTAATGGTAAAAAAGCGACTTTTATATTCATGGCTTTTGCTGTTGCTAAACAGTCGCTAATCATTTTTTGCCAGGTTGGCCTTTCTGCGAAAGATTGTGCGTAAAAACCAGTCATGGCTATGGAACAGAATTCGATGTTGAGTTCTTTTGCTTTGGCGATATATTCCTGTCGAATGGTGTCGTTGTTTAGTTTGCTATCAAAGGTTTCTCTGTTTCCTAAACCGCCCATGTCAATTTCTAAACCGTCTGCTTTTAATTCGCTGGCTAAGGCGATAGCACTGATTTTCTGCCGTTTGAGGATCATTAAATCGATGACGGCGATTTTATAGTTTTGTTTTTGTTGGGCTATTAAATGCGGAGTGGAGATTAAGAGGATGAATGCTAGGACGATATGTTTTTTACCACAGAGTACACCGAGGTTTTCACAGAGTTCGCTGAGCTGCTGGTTGGTTGGTTTTTTAACCACGGAGGGCGCTGAGGTCACAGAGCTGGCTTTACTATTTACCATCGTCGAGCTTTTTAAAATAGTTTTCTAATTGCGCATACCCTTTCATAGCATTTGCTGGCAATTTTTCTCCTTTATCGCCAAATACTTTCATTGCATTTTCTTTTTCGATGGTCACTTTATCTTCGGCAACGGCGTTGATATCCATTTTAAAGTTTTGAGCTAAAAAATCGTACAATGCTTTACGTTTATTGATGCCATAATCATGACCTTCTTTTGGTAAATGCACATTCTCCACCTTATTTTTTGCGCCGTAATAGCTGTAGATATTTTGCAGGTACGGAAAATCATGTAAGGGTGTGTGCGCTGTCCAATCGCCACCGTCAGAAACCAGCAATTGTGGTCGAGGTGCAGCAAAAGCGGCCAATTCCACATTATTAGTTCCGCCACCGCAAAGGTGGATGGGCAATCCGCTTTCGCAAGGGCAACCTCCATAGAAATACGAGGAAATTGCAACCACTGGAGCGCTAAGTTTTATCCGATCGTCAATTGCGGTTACCAAAACCGTATGGCTGCCAGCTCCCGAACCGCCACTAATGCCAACTTGTTCTGGATCCACATCGCTTCGGGTTAAAAAATAATCTAATAAACGGATGGCGTCTAAAGTTTGCACTGCCATAGAAAGGCTTTTCCGGTGATCTTCGTATTCAAACTGCAACATGGACTCGCCCCAAGCAAATAAATCGTAACTGAAAGCCATAGCGCCCATTCGGGCTAAAGTGGCGCAACGAATTTGGCAATCTTCGCGGTAACGTTGTTGCCACCAATGCCCATCTGGACTTAAAATCAAGGGAATTTTTCCTTTAAATTTGCTAGGACGGTATAACGAGCCACTGACATAAACTCCCGGCATCACTTCTAAAGCCATGTTTTGAACAGTGTAACCGTCAAATTTGCGCACCGAGGTAAAAATGGGTTTACTGTTTGGTTTTGGTGGCAAAGGCGAAAGTTTTAAAGCTTCCATTATGCATGGAATCAGCTCTTCCTTTCGTTTTTCAAAACCTGCTTTGTCATTATATTTTGAAGCTAGTCTGGCTAACTCCGCCCAACCATCTTCTGGTTGCCAGCGGTAATATTCGTAATCTTTTAGTTTGTAAACACCTTCTTTTTCTTTGTTTACTTTCATATCCAAAGGTTTCAACACATTGTCCAAAGTTTCATCCACATCAGGGCGAAAGCGCCATTGAGCATAGTCCACGGTTTTACCTTCAACTTGTTTATCTTCGAATTTAATTTTCACCTGGTACCGCTCTTGAATTTGCAACAGCACATCCTTCAATGATTTTGGATATTTATCATCGGAGTTTTGCGCTTTTACCGTCATCAGCGAAAGCGTGAAAAAAATGGAGAATAAAAGCCTCATCCTAAATCCTTCTCCGAAGGAGAAGGACTTTCTTGCGATTGTGTTTTTTTTGAGCTTTACTAACATCTTAAACCATTTGAACTAAAACATAAACCTAACTAACCACCTAACCAACTAAAATCTATTCCTCCGCTGTTCCTTCTTCTGGCTTCGGCGCTTCATAGCCTTTTAATTTTGGCCATTCGCCATTTTTAATTTTCTTTAATTTAAGTTTGGATGGATCTACGACTACATGTTTAATTTTTTGACGGCGCCAAGTGTAAACAAAATGCAATAAGCCATCACTGGTTTGGATAACCGATGGATAAGAATATTGGCTGATGGGCGAATCTTCTAAAATTAACGCAGCTTTCCATTTTTTTCCATTCTTAGAAACCGAAACATTTAAGGGGGTACGTGGACCTTTTACTAAATCTCCGGGAGGCAAAACATGGTTATAAACCAATACATGTTTACCGTTTTTCATGGTTACGGCGTCTGTGCCGGAGTTGTTGTTTGGCAAGTTTGTTTTCTCTAAAGCTGTCCAAGTTTCTCCGTTATCGTAAGACCAAGCTGTTGCCAAGGCCCTGCTTCTGCTTCGAGCTAAAATCTGGAGTTTCCCGTTTCCGTGAATTAAAATACTTGGCTGAATGGCATCGATCGTATCTTTTCCTTGATCTAAAGGACCAATAGTTCTCCATGTTTTCCCGAAATCCGGGGTTACTTCAAAGTGCACATGCCAGCCATCGCCTTCGGTACTGCTGGGCGCAAATAAATTACCGTTGCTCAATAAAACAGGCTTGTTTTTAACCGGACCAATTTGGTTGTTCGGCAGTTTTTCTGCTACCGACCAAGTTTTACCGCCGTCTGTAGAACGTTTAAGCATTCCCCACCATTCTGATGGTTTTGGCCCTATTTTATAAAAAAGCATCAAATCGCCGCCGGGAATTTGGTATAAAACCGGATTCCATGTCGGCAATCTTTTGCTTGCGCTTTGCACACCATCTGCCACAGAAACTGGAGCTGTCCATTTGCCATCTACCCTACGCGAAACATAAATTTCCACATCGGGGTTCCTTTCTCTGGTTCCACCAAAAAACGCCGATACTAAACCGGTTGGTGTTTCGGCAATGGTTGCCGAGTGCACTGACGGAAAATTTGCTTTCTCGTAAATAAACTCGTCTGTAATAATTCCTTTTCGCCAAGGCTGATCTTGCGCCTGGCTCATGGTGCTTACAAAAATTAATCCTGCTAATACTGCTTTAAATTTCATGTTAGTTGTTGTTTTGTTTGGCTTTTTCTGCTTTAGCCTTTTTTACATAATCGTTATACATCTGACGCCAATTTCTCCCGTTGTTGTTCAGATACTGTTCGGCCTGAGTTTTATAAATCTCAAAAATGGCCGAAATTTCTTTCATGCTTTTATAATCTACTGCTTGCTCGCGGGCTTGTTCTAATAAACCAAGAATGGTTTGATCTTCCTTCTCAGTAATATTTGGCACAATCAAACGGTAGGCCTTCATGGTAAAGGCTACTTTCCCGATGGTGTATTTATCCAAAATCATTGCTACTTGCTCTTCGTTTAAATCCTTTCTTAAACCATCCATCAAATTTTTGTGTACGGATGCAGGAATGGAAGAATCAACAATTATTTGCCTAAACAGTTCTGAAAGTGGTTTTCCGTCGAGCGGATTGATACCCTCTGGAACCAAAGTATATGGATGGCTGTTGTGCCAATCTCTAATTTGTGTTAAATGCAAAGCCACTACATTGGCAATTCTTGCTTCCTTTTCGGGATTATTAAGTGATAAACTAGCCACCCATTCTTTGGCTTTTGCCTGATTTTCTTCATCAGGTTGCATGGTAACTTCCTGTGCTTTAACCACACTAAACGCACTAATTAATGCAATCAGCAATAACATATTTAGTTTTTTCATATTCATTTAATTTGAAATGTGTAATTCCCTGAGTTTACTTTATAAATCATTCTATCCCCGTCTTTACGGATGAACTCCACACCTTCTGCATCGGCGATATTTTTATTGTTTTCTTTGATTGATTTTTCGGTTTTTGCAGGTAAATAAACTTCTGCTGTGGTATTAGCCGGAATGCTGACATTCCAAGTGAAAGTGCTTTTATCTTTTTTCCAACTGCTTTTAATTTCACCATAGGGCGAATCAAAACTGGCATTTACGTAATTCAAACCATTGATGGTTTCTGGTTTCATGATGATTTTTTTGAAACCCGGAATTCCAGCTTTAATTCCAGCAAGGTTTTCGTAATACCAAATCAATAAATCCCCAAGCATCATCACATGGTTTTGCGAATTCATTCTTGGATGTGCGGTGTTTCCGTTCCAAAGCTCCCAAATGGTTGTAGCACCATTCTCAACCATGTAACCCCAACTCGGATAAGTTTTTTGGGTAGCAATAGTGTAAGCCAAATCTGGTCTTCCGTAATCGTTTAAACAACGCATTAGCCATTGTACGCCCACCAAACCATTGCTTAAATGCCCGTTATTGGTAACCTCAACTATATATACTATGTTTTTAAAAACCTTGTCGGTTTCTGCCTTTGGCACCATGCCAAAATAAAGCGGAATAATGTTATCGGTTAGCTTGTTTTCGCCATAAAAACCTTTTTCATCATAAAACTTTTGATTGAAAGCATTTTTCACTTTAATCGCTAAAGTTGCAAATCCGTTATAGTCAGCTTCGTTGCCTGTTAATTTGCTGAAATCCATCATCAATTGCAGAAAATGGTAATAATATGCAGTAGAAATCAACATTGAAGGATATTTTTTATCGGCACTTTTACCTCGTCCTGCTTCAATGGTAACTGGTGGTGCACACCAATCGCCATAGCTGTCTTTGGTCATAATGTAATCTTCCAAATACCGATCTTTCATGTATTCCATCCATTTTTTGATAGCCGGATAATTATCTTTAACCACCTCTACATTTCCTGTTTGCCTGTA
>DASSWV010000194.1:0-5363 GCA_035704545.1 Pelobium sp. | reverse complement strand
AGATTCAAACACTTAAGTTAAACAAAATGACACAGATAGAATTTAGTACCCTCGTGACTCGTCAATCATCTTCATTAAAAACTTATGCATTGCGCTTTACTCGTGATATGGATGATGCAAATGATTTGGTTCAAGAAACCTTATTAAAAGCAATAACTTATTACAACAATTTCAAGGACGGGACAAACATTAATGGTTGGTTGTACACCATCATGAAAAACACTTTCATCAACGGATATCGCAGATTTGTAAAAACAACGTCCATCATTACACAAACAGATGAAATTTCTTCTCAACAGCTTTCCTTTAGTTCATCAAGCAATAAAGCAGAGAATAAATTTGTGATGGATGACATCCAACAGGCTTTAAAAGCGTTACCCAAAGAATATTATGTACCATTTACCCTATATTTTGAAGGATACAAATACCATGAGATAGCTGATGATTTGGATATCCCGATTGGTACAGTCAAAACAAGAATTCACGTAGCAAGAAAACTTTTGAAAAAAAGTCTGAGTGTTTACAACCATACAAATGCAGCATAAAATCTAAAGAAAGTCTGTGTTTGCGTATAAAATGATTAGAGGTTTGATTTTTCATACCTCTTTTTTTTGTCCGGATTTTTTGTTTACTTTTTAAAGTAAAACTGACGAACTAACTACTTTTCAACACCTACAAATCCTTCCTTTTTTTTGGTAAATTTGAATTTACGCCGGATTTCCTTTCCGTGATTTTAATTTTCTAATAAACAACAACATACCGTTATTATGTATTTAATTTTTGATACTGAAACCACCGGATTACCAAAACGTTGGGACGCTCCAATTACCGATACCGATAATTGGCCGCGATGTATCCAAATTGCATGGCAGTTACATGATGAACTCGGACGTTTAATTGCGCATGAAGATCATTTGGTTAAGCCCGATGGTTTCAATATCCCATACGATGCAGAAAAAATCCACGGAATTTCTACTGAGTTAGCCACCGAGCAAGGTATTTCCTTAACTGAAGTTTTAGAGAAATTTAATCAGGCTTTAAGCCAAACCAAATTTATTGTTGGTCAAAATTTAGGTTTTGATAGGAATATCATGGGGGCAGAATTCCACCGTTTGGGCGTGGATACAAACATGTTGGCTCTCCCAGTTTTAGATACCTGTACAGAAATTACCGCCAGCCTTTTGCAATTGCCCGGCGGACGTGGCGGAAAGTTTAAATTGCCAACTTTAACAGAATTACATCAATATTTATTCAATCAACCTTTTGCAGAAGCGCACAACGCCACTGCCGATGTAGAAGCCACCACACGTTGCTTTTTTGAATTATTAAAGAGAGAAATTTTTACTGTCCAACAATTAGCTTGCGAGGAAAATTATTTCACCAATTTTAGAACTGCAAATCCAGAACCTATCCAATCTATAGGTTTAAAACATGTTAATTTAAAGGAAGCTTCCGCCAAGTTAAAAGCGGCAAATGAGCCAAAAGATGATGGCATCAGCAAACAAACAGCTGCCGAAAACTTAGCAGATTTAGCCGATGTTGAATTTATTCATCTGCACAACCATACGCAGTTTTCTATTCTGCAATCCACCATTTCCGTAGCTAATTTAGTAAAAGCGGCAGCTAAAAATAAAATGCCGGCGGTAGCCATTACCGATCATGCCAATATGATGGGAGCTTTCCATTTTGTGAGTGCGGCAATGAACCATAACAAGGCTGCAAAAGCAAAAAATGAAGAAGCAATTGCAAAGGGAGAACCGGCCACAGAAACCATTGTTAAACCAATTGTAGGTTGCGAATTTTTTGTTTGTGATGACCACGAGGATAAAAAAAGAAAAGACAATGGCTACCAAGTTGTGCTCATCGCGAAGACAAAAAAAGGTTACCACAACCTTGCAAAAATGTCGTCCATTGCTTATACGAAAGGCTTTTATTACGTTCCGCGTATCGATAAAAAACTCATTGAGCAATACAAAGAAGACCTTTTGGTGCTTTCAGGAAACCTGTACGGAGAAATCCCCAACAAGGTTTTAAACCTCGGTGAAAACCAGGCAGAAGAAGCTTTAATTTGGTGGAAGGAAACTTTTGGCGAAGATTTTTATATGGAAATCATGCGCCATGATCAAGAAGATGAAAATCGGGTAAACCAAACTTTAATCTCGCTGGCTCAAAAACATAATGTTAAAATATTAGCAACCAACAATACTTATTATCTCAACAAAGAAGATGCGCATGCCCACGATATTTTACTTTGCGTAAAAGACGGTGAAAAGTTGGCAACGCCAAAAGGTCGTGGACGCGGTTTTAGGTATGGGATGCCTAATAATGAATATTATTTTAAATCTGGCGAGGAGATGAAAAAGCTTTTCGCTGATTTGCCCGAGGCGATTAGCAACGTTCAAGAAGTTGTAGATAAAATTGAATCCTACTCGCTTTACCGCGAAGTTTTATTGCCAAAATTTGATATTCCGGAAGAATTTTTAGTTGCAGAAGATGAAGCCGATGGCGGGAAACGCGGAGAAAACAAATATCTAGCGCATTTAACTTATGAAGGTGCAAAAAAACGCTATGGCGAAATTACGCCCGAAATTAAAGAACGTTTAGATTTTGAGCTCAAAGTTATTGAAAACACCGGTTACCCCGGATACTTTTTGATTGTTCAGGATTTTATTGCCGAAGCCCGCCGGTTGGACGTTTCCGTGGGACCCGGTCGTGGTTCTGCAGCGGGTTCTGTGGTTGCATACTGTTTGTGGATCACCAATATCGACCCCATCAAGTACGATCTCCTTTTTGAGCGTTTTCTAAACCCAGATAGGGTTTCCATGCCCGATATTGATATTGATTTTGATGATGAAGGCAGAGGCCGAGTAATGGATTATGTCATCAATAAGTACGGAGCTAGCCAAGTTGCACAGATTATTACTTATGGAACCATGGCGGCTAAATCTTCCATCCGTGATACCGCCCGGGTTTTAGATCTACCGCTTTTCGAGGCAGATAAAATTGCTAAGCTGATTCCAAATATGAAGCTGGCGAAGATCTTCAATCTGGATGAAGCTGCCCTTAAAAGTGCCTTACGTTCTGAAGAGTTTGAAGCCGTAAATTTATTAAAAGGCATCGCAGACGGAAAAGATTTAAGTGCAGAAACTTTGCGTCAGGCTCAGGTTTTGGAAGGTTCAGTTCGCAATACAGGGATCCATGCCTGTGGAGTCATCATCACACCAAGTGACATCACCAATTTTGTTCCTGTAGCTACGGCAAAAGATTCTGATTTGTACGTTACCCAATTTGACAATTCGGTGGTAGAAAGTGCCGGTTTGTTAAAAATGGACTTTTTAGGTTTAAAAACGCTGACGCTGATTAAGGATACCGTTAAATTGGTTAAGCTGAAAACCGGCATCGACTTAGATCCGGATCATTTCCCGATTGATGATGAGATGACTTATGAGCTTTTCCAGCGAGGCGAAACCGTCGGGATTTTTCAGTATGAATCTCCGGGAATGCAAAAACACATGAAGGATTTAAAACCTACCGTTTTCGGAGATTTAATTGCCATGAATGCACTGTACCGGCCAGGACCAATGGAATATATCCCAAGCTTTATCCGTAGAAAAAACGGCGAGGAAGAGATTAAATATGACATCGCCGCCAGTGAAGAATACCTAAAAGAAACTTACGGAATTACGGTTTACCAAGAGCAGGTGATGCTTTTATCGCAAAGTTTGGCAGGTTTTACCAAAGGTGAAGCCGATGTTTTGCGTAAGGCGATGGGTAAAAAGCAGAAGGACGTTCTGGATAAAATGAAACCTAAATTTGTTGCGCAGGCAGCAGAAAAAGGTCACGACCCAAAAGTGTTGGAAAAAGTTTGGAAAGACTGGGAAGCTTTCGCGAGTTATGCTTTTAACAAGTCCCACTCCACTTGTTACGCCTGGATTGCCTATCAAACGGCTTATTTAAAAGCACATTATCCGGCAGAATATATGGCGGCGGTGCTTTCGAACAACATGAGCGACATTAAACAGGTCACTTTCTTTATGGAAGAATGCAAACGCATGGGGCTGGAAGTTTTAGGTCCAGATGTAAACGAGTCTTTCCATAAATTTACGGTAAACCAAAATAACGCCATCCGCTTTGGAATGGGTGCGGTTAAGGGTGTTGGGGCTGGAGCGGTGGAAACCATCGTTTTAAATAGAGAGAAGGAGAAGTACAAATCTATCTTTGACTTTGCGAAAAAAGTTGATTTACGGGCCGCCAATAAAAAAGCTTTAGAAAACTTGGTACTTGCCGGTGGTTTTGATTGTTTCAGTGCACACAGGGCACAATATTTCTATGGCGAAAATGGTTCTACGGTTTTAGAACAAGCTGTCAAATACGGAGCAAAACATAAAGAGAACGAAAACTCATCACAGGCCAGTTTATTTGGCGGAGGAACAGCAGTTGAAATGCCAGAACCGTCTTTAACCGACTGTGAAGAATGGGGCCTGATAGAAAAATTGGCCAAAGAAAAAGAAGTGGTGGGCATTTATATTTCGGGTCATCCACTGGATGAATATAAATTGGTGCTCAGCAAATATTGTTCTAATGGTAATCTTACCATTTTTAATGAAATTGATAAAGGCGTTGATTTTCAGTTTAAAGTGGGCGGCATTGTAACTTCGGTGCGCCACATGGTAACTAAAGATGGGCGAGGTTATGCGTTTTTTAAATTGGAAGGTTATGACGATGCTTTTGAGTTTGCCATCTTTCGGGATGATTATTTGAAATTCAAACATCATTTAGTGCCTAATAACTATTTGTATATCAAAGGAAATGTGGGCTATTTCTCTAATTCGGATGGTACCAAACGAGCTAAAACTACCTTTACCGATTTCTCTGATTTGCGTGATGTTTTAGAGAAACAATCTAACAAAATTGATATTCGCTTAGAGTTGGATCACATCAATGCAGATTTAATCAGCGATTTAGATGAGATATTCAACAGTCATGTGGGTTCTAAAAAACTCAATTTTGTGGTGGTAGATAGGCGGGAAAAACTACAAATTGATTTACTGAGTAAAAGCAGGCAGATTAATATTTCGAAAGAGTTGTTGTGCAGTTTGGACGAGATGGAATTGGACTATGTGTTGAGTTAGTGTTTTTTTTTACCACAGAGGGCACAAAGTTTTCACAGAGTGTGCAGAACTTATTGGTATCAGCCTGAGCGAAGTCGGATGCTAACCACAGAGAACGCGGAGTTCACAGAGTTGAGTGGATAATTACAGTGTTTTCTATAGCCTACTTTGTCTTGCTGGAGCGGATTCGAAGCATCACTCATGAGGTTACCATGCAATTTTTTCAACTTACGTCCAAGCGGAGTCTCCTTT
>DASSWV010000188.1:0-3607 GCA_035704545.1 Pelobium sp. | reverse complement strand
TAAGCAGTTTAGGGTAAGAGAAATCAAATTGCCAGATTTAGGTTATGTATTGGTTTCAACAACAAACTTAAACGATGTATTGATGATTAATGGCAGTGAATATGTTTCAGATGAAGCTCAGAAAATTGATGAACAAATATATTTTTTTGTCGAGGAGAATGAAATTGAATTGAACGAAAAGGAATTAACTAAAATAGTTGGATTAGAGGCAATATGATTATGTTTCAGTTTTTCCCGTTCACAAGGCATAACAAAAGAAATCAACGATGTTATTTCTTATTTCAAAAATGGAGTATTCAAAAATAAATTAAGTTTAAGCTGTGCCCGAATTATTGCACTTCCTTCCGCCCAAGTAAAACCTAATTTTATTTGCAGAAAAGGAAATGAAAGCACTTCGCTCAGGCATAGATTAAACTTGTTGTTTTAGGTTTGCTGTTTGGCATTTTACATATCTACACTTAATTTTAGATGTCCACCTAAACCCTCACGTACAATTCTCATTAATGTAGAAAGTCTGATGTCGCTTGCATTATTTTCAATTCTTGAAATATAGGTCTTGGTCGTACCACATTTTTCGGCTAACTGTTCTTGTGTCAAACCTTGACCTTTACGAAGTTCTTGAATCATTACGCCAAGTCTAAAAGCTTCAAAGCCTTCTTCATAAGCTTCTCGAGTTTCAGTTCCTGTTTTTCCATATTGTTCGTCCAAATGGTCGGAAAATGAAGTAAGCTTATTATTAATCTTTTTATTCATTGTTTTTTATTTAGAATTTAAGGAATTCATGAATCTCCGATTTCATCGAAATATTGTTTTTTAAGTTTCTCTGCAAGTTCTAATTCGTTCTTAGGTGTCTTTTGAGATTTTTTTTGGAAACCATTTAGTAGAATAATCAATTTTCCTTTGTCGAAGAATGAGAAAATTCTAAAAATATCTGAGCCCACTTCAACCCGAATCTCAAAAATTCCAGAAGAACCAGTCATATGCTTAAAATATTTTTCAGGAACTCGGTCTATTGTCGCCAATAATTGCAAAGTCCAGTTCAGCTTTTTCTTAACTTCTGGCTTAAGGCTATTAAAGAAGTCGAGATAATAGTTTTTGTAATAAAATATTTCTCTTATAAATTTTTGTTCTACAAGGTAAAGTTAGCTAATTAGATAACAAAATACAATAGTGGATTTCTTTATTTTTTTGCAGATCCGTTGTCACAGCATTAACTACAATTATTAAACATATCTCATCAACAACTTAAAATCAGCCCACACTATAAGTCAAAACCGCACTCAGCTCCCTCCCATCAAAAGCATCAATTTCTGCAACTTCTTCTAAAAACAAATCCCAATCGCCATCGGCAAAAAGGTTGCCTTCGTATTCTTTGGTGTCATCATGGTAATGAAAAAACCATTCATCCGTTTCATCCAATCCGTCAACGGTGTAAGACCTCACAGAAAAACCATCGTCAGATATTTGAATCAGCCAGTTGTTCTCTAGCTCGCCAACTAAAACCCTAATGCCTAATTCAAGCTCATAGGAGTTGTCAAAATCAGGCAAAACTTCTAAAAACTCTTTGATAGCTTTCGCTTTTCCTAACTCGCCAGAAGTAAAAATCTCTTTATCTTCAATCAACTGATAAAATTCTATCAAGTAATTTTGATAGCGCAACAACAAACTTTTATAAACAGAATCCATATCATACAAATTTAAAATAAATCATAGCTTATGCTAATATAAAAGGCTTTACAACAAACTAATTTTAAACACCGAGGTAAAAAAAACCTCTTAAATCCATCAAATCAAAGTCTTAGCCATCTCAGTATCTAAAAAAACAGAAATAATCATTATTGCATAAAATTCATTTTCCCTGATAGCACAAAATCGAAAAAAAAACCTAATTTTGCATCCCGTACAACACATTTAAAAAGCAGTTCTCTTTTTTCCTTTTTAGATTGTTAAAAACAACAAATTCCAACATGACTAAGTATATTTTTGTTACGGGGGGCGTTACATCGTCTTTAGGGAAAGGTATTATTTCCGCATCATTAGCCAAACTTTTACAGGCCAGAGGTTACCGCGTAACAATCCAAAAATTTGATCCCTATATCAACATTGATCCGGGAACATTAAATCCTTATGAGCATGGCGAATGCTATGTAACAGAAGATGGTGCGGAAACGGATCTTGACTTAGGGCATTACGAGCGTTTTTTAAACGTTTCTACTACGCAGGCAAACAACATCACTACAGGTAGAATTTATCAAAACGTAATCAACCGCGAAAGAGAAGGTGCGTATTTAGGTAAAACCGTTCAGGTGGTTCCACATATTACCGATGAAATTAAGCGTAACATACGTTTATTAGGCGAAAATGGCGACTATGATATAGTGATTACCGAGCTTGGCGGTACCGTTGGTGATATTGAATCTTTGCCTTATATAGAAGCTGTTCGTCAGTTTAAGTGGGAAGCCGGGTCAAACAATGCGATTGTAATCCATTTAACATTGATTCCGTTTTTGGCCGCTGCCGGAGAATTAAAAACAAAACCTACGCAACACTCGGTAAAAATGCTGCTAGAATACGGTATCCAGCCTGATATTTTGGTTTGTCGTACAGAACATCATATCTCTCAGGATATCCGTAAAAAAATTGCCTTGTTCTGTAACGTTAATATCAATGCCGTTATCGAATCAATAGATGCCAAAACCATTTATGATGTTCCGCTTTTGATGTTGAAAGAACAGTTGGACCGTACTGTTTTATCAAAACTAAAACTTCCTTTAAAAAACGAACCAGATTTAGATAGCTGGAAAGAGTTTTTAGGGCATTTAAAAAACCCAACATCCGAAATAAAAATTGGTTTGGTGGGTAAATATGTTGAATTACCCGATGCCTATAAATCAATAACAGAAGCATTTATACACGCTGGCGCACAAAACGAATGTAAAGTTAGGGTGGAGTGTATTCATTCTGAAAGCATCACGCCAGAAAATGTAAAAGCAAAACTCAGTAATTTAGATGGTGTTTTGGTAGCTCCTGGATTTGGAGCCCGCGGTATCGAAGGAAAAATTACCGCAATACAATTCATCAGAGAAAACAACATTCCGTTTTTCGGGATTTGTTTAGGGATGCAATGTGCAGTGATTGAATTTGGCAGAAATGTTTTGGGTTTAAAAAATGCCCACAGTACCGAGATGGACGAAAACACCGACGAAGATGTGATTTCCATAATGGAAGATCAGAAAAAGATAACCTTGAAAGGCGGTACAATGCGTTTAGGTTCTTACACTTGCGAGCTTAAAAAAGGAACAAAAGCACATGCTATTTACGGAAAATCGAAAATAACTGAACGTCACAGACACCGTTACGAGTTCAACAATAAATTTTTGAAAGCCTATGAAGGTGCTGGAATGATTGCTTCGGGCATCAACCCAGACAATAACCTTGTGGAGATTGTTGAACTTAAAAACCATCCTTACTTTGTAGCTGCACAGTTTCACCCCGAATTAAAATCAACTGTGGCCAATCCACACCCACTTTTTGTTAAATTTGTCGCCGCTTCAATTGAACATTCTAAAAAGAAAGTATAAAAAGAAGCATTAAAAATAAATAATGG
>DASSWV010000138.1:0-6701 GCA_035704545.1 Pelobium sp. | reverse complement strand
AAAAGGAATGGAAGGTTTTACTATCGGGCCGAAAGAAAATAAATTGGGCATAAGAAGTTCGGATACACATTCGCTCATGTTTAATGACGTTAAAGTGCCGAAAGAAAACCGTATTGCAACAGATGGTTTCGGGTTTAAGTTTGCTATGGAAACATTAGAAGGAGGAAGAATTGGTATTGCAGCACAAGCTTTAGGGATTGCTTCTGGCGCATTTGAGCTGGCAACCAATTATGCAAAAGAAAGAAAAACGTTTGGGAAGCCTATCGCAGAGCATCAAGCTATCGCATTTAAACTCGCAGATATGGCAACAGAAATTGAGGCTGCTCGCCTGCTCGTACTTAAAGCAGCTTGGCTAAAAGACCAAGGTTTAGCTTACGATAAAGCAAGCTCAATGGCCAAACTTTTTGCATCGGATGTTGCTATGAGAACTACGGTTGAGGCTGTACAAATCCATGGTGGTTATGGTTTTGTTAAAGAATATCATGTGGAACGTTTAATGCGTGACGCTAAAATTACGCAGATTTATGAGGGAACATCTGAGATTCAAAAAATAGTAATATCCAGAAGTGTTTTAAAATAGTTTACAGATAAGCTATATTTATTGGATGAAAAACTTCCGACCGATTTTCAGTTTATTTCTTTTTACAGTTATGCTGCTAAACGCTTGCGACCAACCGGCGGCTAAATTTACGCCGGGCGTTTGGCGTGGCGTATTAATCACACAATTAGGAGAAGAGATTCCTTTTAATTTTGAGGTAAGAGATAGCGCAGGGAATCACATGATGACAATTATGAACGGGGAGGAACGATTTAAAATAGATGATATCACTAGAAAAGGCGATTCTATCCATATCAAAATGCCTTTATACAACTCAGAAATAAACGGTGTTATTTTAGACGAAAAAATTGATGGCGTTTGGACAAAGCACCTCGCAGCTAAAGATGTGGACATGAAGTTTTATGCCAAAGCAAATACGAAATGGCGGATTAATGACCGATTGGTTGCCAATAGATTCAACGTAACGGGTAAATGGAGAACAACTTTTATCAGCAAAGATGGAAAAGATACCACTAATGCCATTGGTGAGTTTGTACAAACTCAATCTAAAGTTACCGGTACATTTTTAACTGCAACAGGCGATTACCGTTATTTAGAAGGTGCACTTGATGCGGATAAGTTGTTGCTGTCTACTTTTGATGGCACTAATGCATATCTGTTTACAGCTACAATTAATGCAGATAGTACTTTAACAAACGGTAAATTCTCATCCGGTTTTTCGCATGTTGAAAGTTTTACCGCCAAACTAGATTCAACTGTTACCCTTCCAGATGCTTATTCGCTTACCTACTTGAAAGACAAAAACGCTAAAATAGATTTTAAATTTAAAAACTTAGCTGGCGAGTACGTTTCACTGAGCGATCCGGCATTCAACAATAAGGTAGTTGTTTTGCAAATTTTAGGCTCGTGGTGTCCCAATTGTATGGATGAAACCGAGTATTTAGCAAATTTTTACAAAAAGTATAAAAATAAAGGCGTTGAAGTTTTGGGCTTAGCTTACGAAAGAACAAAAGATTTTGATCAATCAAAAGTGAACCTAGAAAAGGTAAAAAAACGCTTTAATGTGAACTATCCGCTCCTAATTACTGGATTTAAAAGTTCGGAAGCTTCAGCGAGTTTACCCATGTTGAATAAGGTAATGGCTTTCCCAACTTTGATTATTATTGATCAAAAAGGAAGCGTTCAAAAAATACACACGGGTTTTAATGGCCCCGGAACGGGAAGGCATTATCAGGAATTTGTTAAAGAATTTGAAATGTTGATTAATGAGCTCATCTAGTAGGCTGAGTTCTAAATAGTAGGTTTATCAATTGCCTCGAGATTTATCCCGAGGCAAAAAACTAAAAAAGACTTTAGCCTAGATTAATTTCAACACTTGATTCTTTAAACCAAATCATTTTTTAAGATATAGTTCTTTTAACACGTTGAAATGATGCTCAATATGCCCATATATGATAAAAAGCAATGCGCCTACAGATACTTGTTGTCCGTTTGCAGTCCCTTTTTTCTTCATATCATCATCAGATAAAGATTTAAAGAAAAACAAATTGGCTTGGCGTAGCATAACCAGTTCATCTACCAAGTCGCTGTAGGTGTATTTACTAATGTTGGTATTTGCAACTAAAGCGTCTTGATCAAATCCTGGCAAATCTGTTTGGTCATTTCTCGCAATTCGCATGGCTCTGTAAGTCATTACTCGCTCGGTATCAATTAAATGCGAGAGCACTTCTTTAACAGTCCATTTGCCATCGGCGTAAGCGAAATCATATTTTTTTTCAGGGATATCCGCTAAAAAGTCGTCTATAGCGTTCAACTGATTTTTCAATCTTCGCAGAATAGGTTGGTTGCCGGCCGAAGCGAGTTTGATATAACCTTCGTAAAATGGTGCGTATTCGTTAGCTAGTGGTTGGTACATAGTTTAAACTACTTTTTATGATGATTCTAAATGTTGTTCCTTTTCCAATTTCAGACTCTTTTACAAAGATGTGTCCGTTATGGTAATTTTCAATTATTCTTTTGGTAAGTGATAAGCCCAAGCCCCATCCTCTTTTTCTGGTAGTAAAACCTGGTTGGAAAATAGCATCGAACTTTGAGCGTGGAATACCCTTGCCAGTGTCGGTAATATCTACAAATATCTGCTCTTTCGCAATATTTTCTTCAATGTTTACAGATATTTTACCTACACCATCAATGGCATTCACAGCATTTTTTAATATGTTTTCAACCACCCAGTCAAACAATTGGATATTTATTAACGCTTCTTGATTCTCGTCTCCGTGAACCTCAAAGCTTATTTTATCGCTTACACGTACACTAAAATAATCAACATAATCTTTAATGGTTTCATAAACAGAGTGGCTGGTTAATATCGGTCTTGAGCCAATTTTAGAAAACCTATCCGCAACTATTTCTAAACGTTTCACGTCGTTTTCCATCTGTAAAATCAATGGATCTTCTTCTGCATCAAACTTGCTTTTCAATAATTCTATCCAAGCCATTAAAGAGGAAATAGGTGTGCCTAATTGATGTGCAGTTTCTTTGGCTAAGCCTACCCAAACTTGGTTTTGCTCTCTCCGGCGTGAGGAGCTGAATATAAAATAAGCAATCATTAAAAAGAGTGCAATAACGGTCAACTGGATGTAGGGGAAAATCCGAAGTTGTGTAAGTAAGAAACTGTCCTTGTAATACACGTAATTGACCGTCCCGTTCATCATTTCTATGGGAATAGGCTCGTGTTGTGCCTTCATACTTCTTAGTTGCCTTAAAAAATATTGTGGGTCGTATTTGCGGTCGGTATCTATTTTATAATACGTTCGGGTGGTATCAAGTTCGGTGTATGTAATTATAGAATCTCTGTCGTTGGTAACAATTGCTGGGACCTTTAAACTATCATTAACTGTAAAAAGGTAATTCATCATTTCCTCGTTATCTGTTTCAAACATCTTTTTAAAGCTTTGGCTCCAAACTTCGGCTCTTGTGCGCTCAGATTTTGAAATTCCCCGAACCAATAAATCGGTATACCATAAAGAAGTTGCCGCAATAAACACTGCGCCAATTAACAGGAAATATTTCCATCTTCTTTTATTTTCGTAGAGACTCATTTAAGGGTAAAAGTAGAAAGTAGAAAGTAAAAAGTAAAAAGACCTAAATTGATAACACGTTATAAACAAAATTAAAAGTGAAGCGAAATGAAATATTCTTTAAAATTGTAGTTCCAGTAAAATTGGGCAATGGTCTGAGTGTTTTGCTTCTGGTAAGATAGCGGCTCTTTTTAAATTATCTGATAATTCAACGGTTGTCATGTGGTAATCAATACGCCATCCTAAATTTTTTCCTCTCGCCCCTGCTCTATAACTCCACCAAGTGTAATGATGAGGATCCGCATTAAAATGTCTGAAAGTATCAATAAAACCAAGATGGATAAAACTATCCATCCATGCTCTTTCCTCGGGTAAAAAGCCAGAGGAATTTGCGTTTGATTTGGGATTATGAATATCGATAGGTTTGTGGCAAATATTATAATCACCAGAAATTACCAGTTTTGGATAATCGACTTTTAATTTTGCGATATAATCTGCAAAATCATCTAAAAATCTGTACTTAAACCCCTGGCGTTCATCCCCGCTGCTCCCCGATGGGAAATAAGCACTGATGACCGAGCACTCTTTAAAATCTGCCCGGATTACTCTGCCTTCTCTATCGTATTCTTCAATGCCACAACCATATTCAACATGGTCAGGTTCTACTTTTGAGAATATTGCAGTGCCACTGTAACCTTTTTTTTCTGCCGGATACCAATAATGTTTATAGCCCAATTGCTCTAGCACTACAATATCTAAAATTTGATCTGGCGTGGCTTTTATTTCTTGTAAACAAACAACATCTGCATCGGTAGCCTGCAACCAAGCAAAAAACTCTTTGTTAATTGCGGCTCTAATTCCGTTAACGTTGTATGATATAATTTTCATTTTTTTTGATTTTGTAATTCCTACAGATGGCTTTATGCTTTCTGCATTTTTTCTTATGCTTTTTTACTTTTTAGTTCTTTTAAAAGTCTTCTTAGCTCTCTCTTTTCTACTACGGAAACGCTCATTTTAATATCGGTTGAAGGCCTGTCGTTTCTGTCAACTTTTACTGTACAAATATTATCAACCATCTGCATTCCTTTTACTACTTCGCCAAAAACGGTATAAGAACCATCCAAAAACGGAGCGCCACCAAAAGATTTGTAAAAAGCCCGTTGTTCTGGCGTGAATTTTCTGTTTTCCAATCGGTTATTTTCAATTCCGTCCAGTTCCGTGTCGGTGTATTTTTTTCCTTGAACAATGTAGAACTGAGATCCGCTCGAGGCTTTCGCCGGATTATTATCTCGGGCTGCGGCCAAAGCACCTCTTTTATGGAAAAGATTTGGCGAAAATTCGGCTGGAATGGTATAACCGATATCTCCCCCGCCAAGTTGCTCTCCCGCTTTTGCAGTTTTCGAAGTTGGGTCTCCGCCCTGAATCATAAATTCTTGAATAACCCGATGAAATAAAGTGCTATCGAGTTTTCCAGTTTTTGCAAGTTTTATAAAATTGTCGCGGTGTTTGGGTGTTTCGTTATACAACTTGATGTAAACTGTACCGTAATTTGTCTCAGCTTTAATATAAGTATGTTTGGGTTTTGCTGCAAAACTTGAGAAGGTAAAGAAAGTCAGTAAAATTAAAATCAGATTTTTCATGTGTGCTAATTTGCTGCAAGATATTTATTTTTTTGGATAGGAGGCTCAGTCCATAGTCTATTGTCCATGGACTATGGACGGCTATTTACATCAACAAAGTATCGATACGGTAAGCCTGAACAATTTGGTTTGCGGTTGACCAGCTAAAAACTGTAAAATGACCGTCTTGCGAAGCCACCATTGCTAAAGAGTTTCGGTGATCATAAACAAATTGCGCTGCCGCAAAATGTCGTGTTCCACCAATTTGTCCGATATATTTAATTTGCGCTTCGGCGTTAATAATTGGTTCAATAAATAAGATCTGTTCAATGGTTGCGGTGTCGTTGCTTCTAACAATTTTAGCCCCAAAAGTATGCAGGTGATGATCTCTGCTAATTACCGTTGCGCCATCTACTGCAGTAAGGCCAGCAATGTTTTCTATTTCGCTACGTAAAGCGGTTTGCCAAGAAAGCTTGGCGTGGTCTTCGTTGTCTAGGCTTAACAGAGCCGCTAAAGCACCAAATGTTGGAAATATGGGGTATTGGAGTGGATGAACAATGGAGCGTTTCCAATCAAAAGATTGTGGCGGAACAACCAATAACAAACCACCATGATGATGTGCCCGCATAGAAACTGCCAGCTGTATTAAAACATTGACGCCATCGTTATAAGAACATGGCGCATCAATATCCAACAAAGCCGTAACAATGGCGGGGCATTCGGTAAAAGTTCCACAGTCTTTATTGATTATTTTTATCTCGTCGCCTTTTAACACGGCTACGTTGGTGTATTTACCAAACCCTTTTAAACGACGGTGTTTTACCACAATTAAGCCCGGCTCAGAGACATCTAAAACAAAACAATAGTTAGGTATTTTTAGCGTAGTTCCCCAAATGTATAATACGTCGTTTTCTTCCCATACGCCCAAATGTATCCCCGCCCGTTCAACTCCGGGTGCAAGTTTGGTTAAAACCGCAACTGTTAAGGGCAGTTTTGCACCGAAAAGCAAAGGTTGCTCAGCCTGGTCTGGCGATAGAAAAGCAATGGATATTTTGGGTGAGTTTCCTTCTTCTTTACGCAAGCTAGCCCAAAATGCCGCATTGATAATTTCTTCAATTACCCAATTATTTGGAGCATTTGCCAGTGCTAACTCTCCACGTACATGGGCATTGTTGATGAGATTTTTAAAATGCTCTTCAATTATTGGCGAGGCTGCTTTTGCTGCTTGATATGTTGTAATGCCCATTTATCAAAAATAAATTATCTCAGCAAAAAAACAGGGCTTTTAAATTTAATTTACCTTTGGGCAACAAAAAAACCTCTTAAGCAGAAAAGAATGTTCGAGTCGCCTGAGCAGTAAAACAAGGATTTACGTAGTTAATAGGTATTACTGCGCTCTTCTAATTTCCGTTCTTTGGAAAAAATAAACTTTTAAAAATAGTT
>DASSWV010000080.1:0-3177 GCA_035704545.1 Pelobium sp. | reverse complement strand
GATAAGTGTGTAGTTCTTCTTCTGCACTAAATTCAATATAGTAATCTTCAAATTTCTCTCCCTCATTAAATGGAACGTTAAACGCTGGATGAGCACCTACGGAAAAATAAATATCTCCCTCATCCATATTGATCACCTTGTACGAAACTCTTAACGCTTTCTCTTCTAAATGATAAATTACCTGAAATTCAAACTTGTAAGGATAAGCTTTCAAAGTTTCCTCATCATATCGATACTCAAAAATCGCCTGTAAAGGAGCTGACTCAATCCTGCGATACGTAACATGTCGGGCAAAACCATGTCGGCCTAAAGGATATTGCTTACCCTCAACATTTAAAATATTGTCTTTTAAGCCACCAACCACTGGGAACAAATTTGGTGCATGAAAAGCCCAAACATCAGGGTTTGCCTGCCAAATATATTCTGTGCCGTTTGCCTTATTGATTATGGAGTGAATTTCTGCGCCTTTACTGCTAATTTCAACTTTTAAAAAGTTGTTTTCGAGAATTACCATCTGTTTATACTTTTTTAAATTTATTAGCTAGTGCTTTTAACATATCTTCATCTGCAGGGCCGGTTGGCACTTCTTTTTTTACTGGGTTTACCGATTGTGGTTTAGCAGATGCCGGCGCCACTCTGGGGGCATCCTTTGGTTTATTTGGTTGCTTGGTTTCGTTCTTTTGATTGCGATGAGCCTTCCAAAAATTCTCGAGCCTGTTTTTAGTATAAAGCGGGAAATCTCCTTTCATCATCCAAGCATAATAGCTCGGTTCTTCCTCAAAAACCTGAAAAACTGGCTTACCTTTATGTTTGCCAAAATTGAAACAAGCAACTTCATCTTCGTTGAAAACCATTCTACCTGCAAAGTCAACAGGTTTGTTTAGGTTGGTAAAAGAATGTAGCCCATCAACATCATTAACAACCGGAGTGCTAACGTTTCCTTTTTTGTCTTCAAACTCTTTTCCTTCGTACTTCTCTAGCTGTGCCAGCAAAACCTCATAAGTTGCTCTAATATCAGCTTCGGCGGAGTGGGCGTTTACAATATCTTTATCGCAATAAAACTTATATGCCGCTTTTAAAGTGCGCTGTTCCATTTGATGGAAAATATTCTGTACATCAACAAATTTTCTGTTTTCAATATCAAAATTAATCCCTATTCGCAAAAATTCTTCCATTAGCAACGGGATGTCAAATTTATTAGAATTGTATCCCGCTAAATCTGCATCGCCAATAAAATCAATGATTTCTTGAGCTACTTCTTTAAACGTTGGGGCGTCTTTTACGTCCTCATCGTAAATCCCATGAATTAAGGATGACTCTAAGGGAATGGGGATAGGTGGTTTGATTTTAAGCGTTTTAACATCTTCTGTACCGTCTGGCGATGCTTTTAAAATAGAAATTTCTACGATTCTGTCTGATGCTACGTTTACACCTGTCGATTCTAAATCAAAGAAAGCTAACGGACGTTTTAAATTGAGTTTCATTTATTTGTTTTTTGGGTTTGATGCTAAGATTTTGTTAGCTAAGTATGAGAATGCCTAATAAAATACCGACTACCATAATAACGTAAAGTAGAATCTCATTTTTGGCGAAATGCTTGTATTTGCTCCAAAAAGAGTACTCGGAATTATTTTTCGACATATTTTTTTCGACTGGATATAAAAAAATGAAGTTCGTTATTTTTTATAGAGTATAAAAGAGGTATTTTTAATTAGTTTTTTTGAGAGAATGAGTGAAGGACTGAATGAGTGAAGGACTGAATTTTGAATGAGTGAAGGACTGAATGATTTAGTGGGTTTTCACTTCCAACTTTTCACTTTTTACTTTCCACTTCCAACTTTTTAAAGAGGTATGGTTTTTGAAATCCAATTATGATGAAAGCTTTTTTTAAACTACTTAACAAGCTGAACAAATTAATTTTGCCAAGTTTGTACAAAAAAGACTTAACCCGTTTAAGCAAAATCGAAAAACTGATTACTGGTTACCGATACTGGGTTTTAACAAATAGCCTAAAATAAGCGTTTGCTTACCGCAGATTTAGCCTATCACCAATAACTTTAATTTTGCAGCCGTTTAAAAATTGATCAAGAGGAATTTGGCAGGCAAATTCTTCGGTTTGTTTATCACAGTTTGATACTACTAAGCAAGTAACGCAACGCCCAACTCCACCACATTCTCCAAAAAAATCCAAATTAAATTTATTCATAATCAACTCCCTTAAATCCGAAAACTCATGGGTAAAAGTTTCTATTAGGCGCTCTTCCTCGCGGTAGCTTAAACTAAATTTGATACGATATTTTGTGTTCACTACTTATGATATTATTTTTGAGCGAATATAAGCCTTTAATCCTCCTGAACGGGTGTTACACAGCGTTAATTTTACACCTATCAGATAGATAAAAAATCAAAAGAAGTCCTATTGTAACTTTTTATAGCACAGAACGATTTACCACTTACTTTTTTAATTATGCTCCGTATAAGCCTGTAATTCAACCAAGTTGAAAGAGGGGGATTTAATGGGAAACAAAGTAGCTGTCTTATTTCTGGCTTTATTGGGAAGCTTTCTTGGAGTTTTTGGGCAATCAGTAACTATCGGGACTATTGATGCTGGCCCCTACGGTACTGGTTCTAGCATTGCTGTTTCCGTTAAAATTAACGATTTAGAAGGCAAACTTAAAACTAACAACGTTTTTAAACTTTATATCTCGGATGTAAACACAAGTTTTCTAAGTCCAATTGAAATTGGCACTTACCCAGGTTTCTACACCACCTTTATTAACGGAGTTATACCTGCTGGTCTGGTCCCTGGAGATTATAAAGTTATCGTAAAATATGCTGATGGAACATTAACTAGTGAAGCTTCCAATAGTTTCAAAGTTATTGCAAACAACCGAATAACTGCTGATATCGATGCAAATGTGCTCCAAAAACTAAGTGATTCACCAAAAACATTTGGTGTTTGTAAGCCCGAGACAAAGAATGTTTTTAGGTTTTCCAACATTTCTACGGCTGGCGCTGCAGTTTCTATTACCGCTACTAATGAGGCAACCGCGATTAGCGAAATTTACAATTTTAACGAGACGCCCTTTGCTATTAACGCAGACATGGCACATTATACGCTTTTTGTAAAGGCGACATTGAATGGCACCATAGGTACTAAAGCGTTTTTCTTGATCA
>DASSWV010000074.1:0-9193 GCA_035704545.1 Pelobium sp. | reverse complement strand
TTTGTACAAACAACAAGTTAACTTAAAAAGTGGTTTAAATACTTTTACCATTCCAGTGAGCAAATCATCAGGGCAAATTGGTGTAATCAGTTTTATTGCTGATGGGGAACAAAAAAGTTTAAAGATTGCGAGATAATAATTTGATAATGTTTTAAAAGGATGAGTTTAAAATACTCGTTCCCTTGTTTAAATTCAAAAATTATGGTAAAAATTGGTCTTCTATTTACTAGTATCTTCTTATTTTTTTCAAATCAACTTCTCGGTCAAATAGGAGATCAGTCAGGCTCAGATGTAAATCCTCCAAAATCTATTGAGGGCTACAAATTAGTTTGGAACGATGAGTTTAACGAGGATGGAAAGCCAAATGAAGCAAATTGGGGTTTTGAAAACGGTTTCAAGCGTAACAATGAGTTACAATGGTACCAACAAGAAAATGCGGTTTGTAAAGATGGAATTCTTACAATTACGGCCTTAAGGGAAAAGGTTAATAATTCAAATTATGATGCCAATAGTAAAGATTGGAGAAAAAACAGAGCCTTTGGAAACTACACTTCATCCAGCATCAATACGAAAGGTAAAAAATCTTGGAAATACGGAAGGTTTGAAATAAGGGCAAAAATTGATTCAACCAAAGGTTCATGGCCTGCTATATGGACTTTAGGAAACGATAAGCGATGGCCTGCAAATGGTGAGATTGACATCATGGAGTTTTATATCAAAAATAATAAACAAAGTATTTTAGCCAATGCCGCTCATTTGGGTAGTAATTTGAAACCTAAATGGAATAGTAAGGTTGTAGCGCTTAGTTATTTCTTAGAGAAAGACCCTAAATGGCTCGAAAAATTTCATGTCTGGCGGATGGATTGGGATGAAAAAGCTATAAAAATTTATATTGATGATGAATTAATTAATGATATTTCTATAACTCATACCAAAAACCCTGATGGCTTTAATCCTTTTCATCAAGAACATTACTTATTGCTAAATCTAGCTATAGGAGGTGAAAACGGTGGAGATCCTTCTTTATCTAAATTCCCTATTACTTATGAAGTAGATTATGTGAGGGTATATCAGAAAAATGAATAGTTATTCTTTATATAATCACTTAAATACGTTGGTCGTTTACTGAAATTTTTAATTGCAAAAACTCTATTAGAACATATTCTTAACGGAAAATTCATTTCTTGTATTATTAAAATTTATGATAAAGAAACTAGCAATTGCTTTTGTATTATTAAGCATTAATAATTTCGCTAAGGCACAATTAACAATCTATCCAAATATCAATCAAGGAGGTACAGGTCAAATATGTGCAGCCAGTGGTTTGCATATAGGTGCTAATATACCCGGAGATCTTAACAACAAAATTAGATCTATAAAGCTAGATATGGGCTACATGGCTACATTGGCAGAGAATGAAGACGGAACCGGAAAAAGCTTTAATTATATAGCTGTTACTAGTGACGTAATTGTGGATTTAGCGGCTGTTTTACAAAACAATGTTTCTTTTATAAGAGTGATGCCCATACGTAATGTCTCGAAAAAAGGAATGGGCACTAAAGATAATAATCTGGTCGCAAACGTAAATCCGGCGTGGTTTTATGATTGGGGAGCTTTAGATGTGAGTACAGCAAATACAGAATTTGTACTCATGGCTTGGGATATAAATTTGGCTAATAGGTTTTTAAATTTAAATACTTATCCAACCCGAACGGATGTAAACACTTTATTAGGTTTTAACGAACCTGATGGTACGGGACAAGCGAATATTCCAGACGTAAATGTCGCATTACCTGTGTACAAAAATTTATTAAGAACAGGTTACCGGATGGGTTCCCCAGCAACAAAAGAAGAAAATTGGGACAATTGGTTAGCGGATTTTACAACAGTTGCTTCAGCTGATGATGCAAGAATAGATTTTGTGGCAATACATTGGTATGATTGGGGTAATTGGTCATCATCACAAAATGCTAATCCCACTGCTAATGAGCTATTAACCAGGTTTAAAAATTATATAAATGCCGTATATGCGCTTTATAAAAAACCAATTTGGATAACGGAATTTAACGCTAATGTTAACAGGCCAGCAACTGTACAAGATGCTTTTATGAGATTAGCATTGCCTTATTTAGAAAGCGATAGCAGAATAGAACGATACGCCTACTTTTTTGAAACTACTTTTCCTGCTTCGGTAAATGGAACACTTACCCCTTTAGGTCAGACCTATAAAGACCACGTATCTAGCCCTAGTTTAACTAGCAATATTGTAGATACCCGGTCTACCGATATCGCCTCATCTACTGAAAATTTAGTTTTTAATGGAGATTTTGAAAATACTACTTCTTTAATAAATGGCTGGACAACCACTAATCCAGTAGATTTTGTGAAAGAAACTACACATGCCATCAACAATACAACCGTAAGATTTGCCTCTGCAACAGGTAATAGAACTTTAACTTCAGACGCAATAACGGTAGTACCTGGTAAAACTTATAAGTTACAGTTTACTGCCCGGATACAATCTGTTGCTGGTGAAAGTGGTGGCACTGGACCAACCAGAGGTGGCGTTTTTAGTGGGACAATTTTAAACGGAAGTGATTTAGCCGCAACAACGTTTACTCCTTTAACCACAACATCATCAAGCAATACAACATTGTTTGCCAATTATACTGTACCCGCATCGCAAACATCTATAAGGTTAAAATTCAACAAAACAGCTGATATAGCCTATTTAGATGATGTTTCTTTGGTAGAGGTTACCTCATCATTACCTATCCAGCTTTTATCTTTTACTGGTAAAGCAAATAACGATGGGATAAATTTGAATTGGCAAACAAATAGTGAAGTTAATAACGAAAAATTCACCCTATCTCATAGTACCAACGCAAAAGATTTTATCCAGATTGCATCAATTGAAGGTAAAGTAAATTCTTCTGAATTGCGGAGCTATAACTTTATAGATAAATTTCCTGCTAATGGAGTTAATTATTACCAACTCTCTCAAACAGATTTTGATGGTAAAACGGAAACATTTTCTCCTATTGCGGTTACCTTTAAAATAGATTCTGATGATGATTTAAAAGTATATAGCGATTTAAAATCTACCCAATTAGGGCTAAGTTGGGATAAAGATGAAAGAGTTAGCGTTAGTATTTTTAATTTAAGAGGACAAAGAATTTTTAACGATAAAATTCATTTACAAAACGGGAAGAATTTAGTGAAAATAGATGCTTCTGGAAAGCTAGAAGCCAACAATATCTATGTCATAACATTGAGTGGTGCCGATAAAAATATTGCCTCAAAATTTATAGTAAATCAATAGGTATTAGCATCCTATCATTAAACTTATTAAGGTGAATTTGTAATCCACTTCGTGTCGACGACAGGAGACATCTCACACGCAGGGTTGCCATGCTATGGGTATACCTATAATTTGTGAGATGTCTCGTTACCTCGAGATGACGGAAAGCTTAATAGTAACATTATTAGGTAAATTTTAAACAGTTATTATATTTCTCATGTTTTTAATTATTGCGATTGCACTAATTTTTAATCTGAATCAATTGACTTTATCTTTTACATATGCCGGATTTTTCTCAGGAAATAATGCTTTCTCTTTCTTAAGCCATTTGCTTAATTCTTTCCCTAAGCTTTTAGCGATTTTAGGTTTTTTACTAAGAAGGTTATTTTGCTCGCCTATATCATGCTTCAAATTAAAAAGCTCTTCTTTTCCGCTTTCATACCATATAATTAATTTCCAATCTCCTTTTCTTATGGCAGAGCCCGGGCTGCCGCCTTGGTTGCTATAATGTGGATAATGCCAAAATAAAGCTCTTTCTTTTAAATCTTCTCCTTTTAAAAGCGGTAAAAGATTGGTACTGCCTGTATGTTGTTTGGGCATTAAAGGAAGTTTGGCTGCAGCAAGGAAAGTAGCGTAAAAATCATTACTGATCACAGGTGTTTGAGTTTTGCTTCCGGCCTTAATAACCTGTGGCCATTTCATAATTAAAGGTTCTCTTATTCCACCTTCATACAGCCAGCCTTTGCCTGCTCTTAATGGCAGATTTGATGTGGGTGTGCCCTCATTTATCGCCAAGCCTCCATTATCAGAAAAGAAAACGATGATGGTATTGTCTTCTAAATTTAGTTCTTTTAATTTTTGAAGAACCTTACCTACAGCTAAATCCATCCCTTCAATTACAGCTGCATAAGTAGCATGACTTTGATTGGTTCTTACCTTAAATTTTCCTTCTAAACCGAATTCATCATCTAAACCTAAGGTTTTCCGTTTTGCTTCATATTTTTCCACTAAATCTTTTCTTCCTGCCAAAGGGTTATGAACAGAATAGAAAGATAATACAGCAAAGAAAGGCCCTTTGGCATGAGCCTCTATAAACTGATTGGTTTCTGTAGCCAACCTATCTGGTAAATGTTCCCCGATAGGGCCATCGCTTAAACGCGGATTTTTATAAGGTGAAAAATAACTTTTAGGGCTACCGCTGCTGTATCCACCTTTGTTAATATCAAAACCTTGATGCTCTGGCCAAAACTCTTCAGTTTCTCCCAAATGCCATTTACCTGCAAAAAAAGTTTTGTATCCACCTTTCTTTAAAGCCTCGGCCAATGTTATTTCTTTTAAAGGTAAATGTTCTTGGTATGCTGCCGATAGTAAGGGGTTGGTAGCTTTTGTTTTAAGATTAGCTAATTCTTCATCAGGCTGTGGTGCACCAAACCAATTGGTAGCTTGTATGCTGCTAGGATATTTTCCACTTAAAATACTTGCTCTGGTAGGCGAACAAACTGGGTTTGCTGCATAAGCTTGAGTAAAAAGCATTCCTTCTTGAGCCAGTTTTTTGATGTTAGGCGTTTCGTAAAACTTACTTCCGTAGGGTTCCGTATCAGTCCAACCCAAATCATCAACTAAAAAGAAAATGATATTAGGCTTTTTAAAACTTTCTTGGGCTATGCTGGGTATGCAGCAAAAACTAAAAAGTATAAAGGTTAAAAATGGTTTTGTCATACTAATTCTTCTTTTCGTCCTTTAACATTTCCCCAACTTCCAAGAGTATTTTTGTACTTTCTTTCGGGACTTTTCCAGTTCCATCTGGCCCGATATTAAGAAGTAAATTACCCCCATTACTATTGATATTTTTTAATTTCTTATACACTTCATCGGGTGTTTTCCAATTAGTATCCGCTATTTTAAAACCCCAGTTATTATTTAGAGTATAGCAAGCTTCCCATATATATTCTACTGGTTTATCAAAATGGAATTGTTCTGGTGTACCATAATCCTTGAAGAACAGTTTTCTTTTGGCAACTCTATTATTAATAATGATATTAGGTTTTAATTCTCTGATGTAGTTGTATAAATCAATACCATCATCATAGGTCCACCAATTTACCCAATCACCATCAAACCACATTAAATCTGTGTTATAGTTGTCAATCAGTTCTTTAACTTGATTTTTCATATAAGTCACATACTCAGCTTTTTTACCTTCTTTCATTTTGTTGTTAGCCCAGGGTGTTTCGGCATCTTTACCATTAACATTTTTTTCTTGTGAAGGATGATGCCAGTCGAAAATGCTGTAATAGGTGCCAAATTTAATCCCATGTGTACGACAAGCTTCGCTTAACTCTTTTAGAATATCTCGTTTAAAAGGAGTATTGCCAACATCAAAACTGGTGTATTTACTGTCCCAGAGACAAAAACCTTCGTGGTGCTTGGTGGTAATTACGATATATTTCATACCCGCCTTTTTAGCCAATTTAACAATTGCATCAGCATTAAAATTAACAGGATTAAAAGAATGAGCTAACAAGGCATACTCTTGCGGAGAAATATCTGCGTTTGCTTGGATCCACTCGGCATATTTTGGAATGTTTTCGCCTTTCCAAACTCCTCCCAACTGACTGTAAAGCCCAAAATGAATGAACATACCATATTTAGCATCGGTAAACCATTTTAAACGAGAAACAAACTCCTCTTTGGTTTCTTGTAATGGCGATTTTTCTTGTGCGGATACTAATTGTACGATCAAGGTTAAAGTCACGAGTACTAAAGAGCAGAATTTTTTCATAAAAATATGGATTAGCGTAACTGAAATAAGGCTTAAAGGTTTATAAACCAAATAAAAAGAAAAAATGGTTCAAAAAACAAACAAGTCTTTTTTTGAACCATTATTAAAATTTATTTTGGGATTATATTAGCACTAAATGAAGGCACTGATTTTATATCGAACCAGGTTTGCCCCATTGGAGTTAATGTAAAATTAGGTGCACCAGAAGTTGGCGGATGTACAGCTGGAAAAAAATAAGCATAACGCTCTACATAAGGCAAAGTATTAAGATACGCTGCAGATGCTTTCATAAAAAGGATATGCACTGCCTCTGATCTGGCTGGGTTGCAATTATACTCTGTAAACCATAAAGTTTGATCTGGGTAGGCTGCATGCAATTTGGTAACGTAGGCTTTAAACCTGTTTAAAATAGCAGCCGCAGTTAATTGGTCTGTAGCTTGGTTAACGGTTTGATTGCCCCAATCATACCAGTGTAATGCCATAACATCTATTCTGGCCTTTTGTGCATTTGCGGCACTCACAAATTGAGGTAACCACCTGGTAGCTCCAGTTGAGGCATCTTGCTCTACCGCTGGCGAGCACATTCTTAGCCCTGCTTGTAGTATAAATTTGTAATTAGTTACAGCTTCATCAATATTAGTAATATTTGCCTGATTTTTGTTATCTGGTTCATTAAAAGACAGTACATGATCTATATCCCTCCGCCCAATAAATGTTAAAGCATTAGCTGTGGATCCTGCATTTTTCCCCCATGTCATAGGAACATATTGCATAGCATCTGTTGATACAGAACCTAAGCCCCAATTATAAAACCATGCACCTTGTAAAGCATTTACATCGCCTGGGGTAACATTACAAACACCCTTTTTGTCAACGTTTCTAACAGGCACAAATCTTACAAATGAAACCTTATCTACTAATCTTGCTGGAAGATTTGCGCTTATATCATTTACGGCTGCCACATAACAAATAGATTCTCCGGTACCATTTTGATTTTCTGCAAATACAGCCATGTACCCTTTCGGCAATAGGAATGATTTTATTTTATCATCATATCCAGCGGGTAAAGGTTTGAAATCTCCACTGTTTTGGGTTGATGATGAATAGACTACCCATGCGTCCAAATCAACACTAGGATTTGCTTGGTTTAAACCGAGAGAAACTTTTAAAACAGTATTTCCAGAATTTGAAGGAGGTGTTACCACCGGAGGAACTACTAGGTTAAGCTGTACTGATTCCTTTTTTTTGCATGAAATAACGGTTATGCCCGCAACAATAAATATTAAAACATTTTTTAAACTTTTCATTTTTTAAATTTAATGTGGTTTATAAGCGTATTTAATGAACTTTTAAAACTACTAGCAGATATCAATTATCATTTAAAGGAGTTTTAACTGCCGGAAATTTGTTTTATAATCTAAGCTTATTTAACCCTAGCAGTTATCTAATCAGTTCATTAATACTTAAATTCAAATTTGAAAATTTTATTCTTAACTAAGGTTTCAAATAAGTCAATTTAGGGGGTAAACTAGTCTAAAAGGTTTTAATAGAAACAAAGAAGTCTTAAGCATTTTATGATGAATACTAGAATTAAGAAGCTATTTGTCCTTAACAACCTTTATGCAATTTGAATAGAATAAACCCCTCTTTTGATTAGTTGATACCCTTATAAAAGTTATTTAATTTCGAATATTGTAACATGAAAGTAATCTAACTTTCTTAACCAATTATTAATTTTTAACCTTTCCAAAAAACGTAGCGTATGAGTAATTTAATACTATTTAAATTTTTCTCCCCTTTTACCTTGTTATTTAATCCTGTCTGTAAAGTATGGATGTCGTTGGTTTAAATGAAAGCAGCCAACTTGTTAAAACCACGTAATAACATAACAATTAAAAATCAAAGTAAGTCTATCATAAAAATTAAATTTATGCGAATAAAACAAAAACGACTTTATTTACTCCTTGCCTTACTGGTATTATTAGGAATAAATCATTCCTTGTTTGCGCAAAATATGCAAATCACAGGGATAGTAATGGATGACCAAGGGCTCCCACTTCCCGGAGTTGCCGTTACAGAAAAAAACAGCTCAAAAGGTACGGTTACTAATTCTGATGGGCAGTACCAGATCAGTGTTGCATCTGGCAGCGTATTGGTGTTCCGATTTCTTGGATTTGTAACCGAAGAAATTTCTGTTGGAAACGAAGGTGTTATCAATCTTAAAATGAAACCAAGTGCAACAAATCTGGATGAAATTACAGTGATTGCTTACGGCCAACAGAAAAAAGTTACTCTTACAGGAGCCATTAGTTCTATAAGTTCAGAAGAATTAGTTAAATCTCCGCTTCCCAACGTAGCCAACTCCTTAGCAGGAAAAGTAACCGGTCTTTCCACAGTTCAGTCTTCTGGTCAGCCAGGGGCAGATAACCCAGAGATTTTTGTGCGTGGTGTAGCCTCATTAAGTACCGCTCGGTCACAACCTTTAATGATTGTTGATGGTGTTGAGCGTTCTTTCATGTCTTTAGATCCTAATGAAATCGAAAGTATATCTGTACTTAAAGATGCTTCATCAACAGCTGTTTACGGGGTTAGAGGTGCTAACGGCGTTATTATTGTAACCACAAAAAGAGGTAAGATAGGGAAACCAAAGGTATCTACTAGTTTCTCAACCGGGCTTCAACAACCTACTCGTTTATTAGATTTTGTAGATAGTTATACTTATGCATTAAGGTACAATGAAGCAGCAACTAATGATGATCCAAATGTAAATCCGAACACGCTTAAGTTTTCGCCTGAGGCTATCGAAGCTTTCAGAACCGGTTCTAATCCTTTAATATATTCTAACACTGATTGGTTAGATTATCTTTTAAAACCTACTACATCTCAGTTGCAGGGAAATATCAATATCTCTGGCGGTACAGAGAAATTAAAATATTTCACATCCTTGGGTATTTTAAATCAGGATGGGTTGTTTAATACGTATGATTCTCAATACGATTATAACTTCTCTTTTAAAAGATACAACTACCGCTCTAATATAGATCTTCAAGTTACAAATACAACTAAATTAGGTTTAACAATTGGTGGGCAAGTAGGGATTACTAACCGGC
>DASSWV010000590.1:0-4089 GCA_035704545.1 Pelobium sp. | reverse complement strand
AATTCTTTTGCAGGTACTAGGTGTTGCGGACTATCGTCAATAAAAAGAGTTTCTGATGGCGTCAAATTATTTTCAGAAAGAACTTGTTCAAAAATCTCGGTATCTGGTTTGCGTTTCCCAACTAAATGCGAATAGTAAATCTTCTCAAAAAAACCTTCATTGCCATTTAAATCGAATTCTTTCTGTAGGTAAGCTGTTATAAAACTCAAATGGATTTCATTGATGTTACTCAGCAAAAACGTACGGTATTTATCTTTTAGTTTAAGCAGTAACTCATGATTGCCTTCCATCACCCCAATCAGCAGAGAGTTCCAAGCATTATCAATTTGCTGGTCGGTAAGGTTTGGGTTTGCAACCAAAGTCCTAATCCCGTTTCTAAACTCGGCAGCGCTAATTTTTCCGCTTTCAAACTGGTCAAAAATAGTGTGATGGCCTTTATGTGCGAAAAAACTCTCCACATTTTGAACGCCTAAATCTTCAAAAGCTTTTTGGGTACGTTTAAAATCTATTTTAAAAATTACGTTGCCGTAATCAAATATAATGTTTTTAATGTTTTCTAACATTTGTGGGTAATTCAAATTTTAACATAAAAAAAGCCATTTCAATAAAGTGAAATGGCTTTTAAACAGTTTTTATAATCTTATTGTTTTGCAGCTACTACCTCTCCTTTAACATAAAGCATTTTCAAAGGAGTTTTTGAGTTAGAAGTGATTTTAACAAACTTATTAAATGGTGCAGCAACTGCAGCGTTATAAGTCAAAGTTATTGAGCCTGATTGGCCCTTTAAAACTGGTGTACCCTGTTTTGGTTCTACATTTGGTACAGTGCAACCACAAGTAGATTCTACTGCAGTAATAATTAGTGGCTCATTGCCAACATTAGTGTACTTAAATACGAAAGAAACTGGCTTACCTTGAACAATTTTCCCAAAGTCATGCGTTTCTTCGTTAAATTTAAATTCAGCTTTGTTATCTTGCATTGCTGTAAACGCAACAAAGCCAATAATTACCGAACATAATAACAAAATCTTTTTCATCTTTATTTGTTTGTTTAATCAAATATAGCCAATTCAATAGGTGAATCAAATTTTTAAACATCATTACTTAGTTTCAGAGCAGAAATTATTTTGCTATTTTTGAATTTTGAGCCTTTAATTTGCTATGATATATACTAACTACAGACCTGAAGACGCTTATGAAACGTCAAATTTATCGTTTGATGATTTCAAAAAAATGGTCGTTAATGATTACGATATAGCGTTCAGAAGCCGGCAAGCGAGTATTTTAGGAAGAAGAGAGGTGCTGACTGGTAAGGCCAAATTCGGGATTTTCGGTGACGGTAAAGAAGTAGCGCAATTGGCCATGGCCAAGGTTTTTAAAAATGGAGACTGGCGGGCAGGATATTACAGAGATCAGACATTTATGTTTGCTACAGGGATGACTACCGTTAAGGAAATGTATGCACAATTATATGCAACCCCAGATATTGAGAAAGAGCCCGCATCCGTTGGGCGCCAAATGAATGCACACTTTGCAACGCGATCTTTAAATGAAGATGGTAGCTGGAAAAATTTGGTAAAAAAGAAAAATTCTTCTTCGGATGTTTCTCCAACAGCAGGACAAATGGCAAGATTAGTCGGCTTGGCTTATGCGTCTAAACTTTATCGCCAAAACCCAGAGCTTAAAGAATTTTCGGATTTTTCTGTCAACGGAGACGAGGTTGCTTTTGGTACTATCGGCAATGCATCCACTACTGAAGGAGTTTTTTTTGAAGCGATAAATGCTGCCGGTGTTCTACAAATTCCAATGGCTATTTCTGTGTGGGATGATAATTATGGTATTTCTGTGCCAGCAAAATATCAGACTACCAAAGAAGATATATCAGAAGTTTTAAAAGGTTTCCAAAGAGAAGAAGGAAAACCCGGCTTTGAGATTTTTAAAGTTAAAGGATGGGATTATGTGGCATTATGTGAAACTTACGAGCGAGCAATAAAAGTTTGCAGAGAAGAACATGTGCCAGTTTTGATCCACGTAACAGAACTTACGCAGCCATTAGGGCATTCAAGTTCAGGTTCTCACGAAAGGTATAAATCTCAAGAACGTTTGGCTTGGGAAAAAGAGTACGACTGTTTAGTTAAAATGCGAGAATGGTTGCTTTCATCTGCAATTTTAAATGAAAACGAGTTAGCAATTTTAGAAGCAGAAGGTAAAAAGTTTGTAAAAGAAAGCCTACGGGAAGCCTGGAGAGATTTAACTACAGTAATAAAAGAAGAAAAACAGCAAGCTTTGGCATTAATTGATGCTGTTGCCAAGGATGTGGTGGCAGTAGAAAAAATCTCTTTGATTTTAAAATCGGAGATTGATCCTTTACGCAAAGAAGTGATTTCTGCGGTTCGTAAAACCTTGCGTTTAAGTCGTAACAATCCATCAGAAAAAAGAACGGAGCTTTTAGCTTGGTATAAACAGGAATTGGCCGCAAACAGAGAGCGTTATAATACGAAGCTTTTTTCTGGAACGCCTAAATCACCTTTACATATTAAAGCATCATTACCCGTTTATAGTGACGAGCGTAATATGGTTGATGGACGTGAACTTTTGAATGCCTGTTTTGACGCCAATTTTGCTAAAAATTCACGGTTGGTTGCCTTCGGTGAAGATTTGGGAAATATCGGCGATGTAAATCAAGGTTTTGCTGGTTTACAAGCCAAATACGGGGAGTTGCGCATTGCGGATACCGGTATCAGAGAAATGACAATTATTGGGCAGGGTATAGGCTTAGCTTTAAGAGGTTTGAGACCTATTGCTGAAATACAGTATGTGGATTATGTTGTTTTTGCCTTAAACGTACTTACGGATGATCTGGCAAGTTTAAGCTACCGGACAAAAGCGGGACAAATAGCGCCCATGATTATTAGAACTAGAGGTCACCGGTTAGAAGGTATTTGGCATTCTGGTTCTCCTATCGGGATGTTATTAAATGCGTTAAAGGGTATCCATTTGTGTTTGCCACGAAATATGACACAAGCAGCCGGGATGTATAACACGCTTTTGCAGGGTGATGAGCCAGCATTGGTCATAGAATGCTTAAACGCTTACCGTTTGAAAGAGAAAATGCCTGAAAATCCCGGCGACTTTACCGTTCCGTTGGGTAAGGTAGAAACCTTAAAAACCGGAAAAGATTTAACTATAGTTTCCTATGGTTCAACCTTAAAGCTTGTGATGGAAGCGGCGGAAGAATTGAACAGCTTTGGTGTGGATGTGGAAGTAATTGATGCGCAAACACTAATGCCATTTGATTTGACTATGGATTGTCAGAAATCTTTAGAAAAAACAAATAAGCTATTGATTATTGATGAAGATGTGCCAGGAGGAGCGAGCGCATTTATTTTAAGGGATATTTTAGAACGCCAAAACGGTTACTTTTATTTAGATGCCAAACCAGAAACTTTGACCGCTCAAACACATCGTACGCCTTACGGATCTGATGGTGATTACTTTAGCAAGCCAAGCGTTGATGATATTATTGAAAAAGTTTATGAAATTGTATCAAATGCCAAACCAGCCGATTTTAAGCCGATATTTTGATAATGAATTAGTTAACGCCATTTAATTCTGGTTTGATGCTGCTAAATCTTACCCAGAAAAAACAGAGCAGATTTTTTTTGTATTATTTAGAAAAAAACGCTAACATTGCAACCGCAAATCAACGATGATTTCGGCACCTATAGCTCAGTTGGTTAGAGTAGAAGACTCATAATCTTTTGGTCCCTGGTTCGAGCCCAGGTGGGTGCACATATTAAGTCAAAAACAGCGTTTAAACCGCTTTAAAAGCGGTTTTTCTATTCGCAAATTTAGGTCCCATAGCTCAGCTGGATAGAGCAACTGCCTTCTAAGCAGTAGGTCTCAGGTTCGAATCCTGATTGGGTCACTATTTTAGGGAATTTTGGTGGTTTATATCTTACGAAGTGAGGTTACCAGACATTATTATGTTGGCATAACCCAAGACATTAACGATCGTTTGATCCGTCACAACCAAGGTCGTAGCAAGGCTACCAAACACGGAGTTCCTTGGAAACTTATTGCTCAATTT
>DASSWV010000579.1:0-4559 GCA_035704545.1 Pelobium sp. | reverse complement strand
TATAATATTACTCTTCTACGGGTTTTTCTCGTTTGCTACCGTCGTACAACTCATATTCCAACAACCTACAATCCAATTTCCCATTGTAAAACTCCATTCTTTTAGCCGCTCGTAAGCCAATTTTTTTGGCCAAATCGGGGTTTCCGGTAAAAATATAACCATTGTAACCTTTGCAGCTTTGTTTCATAAAATCGCCCATACGTTTGTAGGTGGCTTCCAATTTTGAATGAACGCCCAAACGCTCGCCATACTCTGGGTTAAACATAATTACGCCTTTCCCTTCCGGAATCTCGGTATCTGCAAAATCGCAGGAATAAAACTCAATCAACTGATCTACACCCGCAGTTTGGGCGTTTTTCACAGAAATATCCACCGCATCTTCAGAAATATCTGTGGCAATAATTCTGAAATCAATCTTTTTAACCACTTGCTCTTTCAATATTCTTCGCTCTGCAAAAAACACTTCCTCATCGTACCCTAAAATATGCATAAAACCGTAGTTCATGCGCAATAAACCGGGCGCTCTTTTGGTAGCAATTAACGCGGCTTCAATCGCTAAAGTCCCAGAACCGCACATTGGATTTACAAAATTAGATTGCTGGTCCCAGCCGGTTGCAAAAATAGTCCCAGATGCTAAAGCTTCTAACATGGGCGCTTTCCCTGGGATTTTTCGGTAGCTGTGTTTAGCTAAAGTTTCGCCAGAACTATCGATAAAAATTTCTGCTTTCTCATTTTTCCAATATAAATGAATTACCGCCTTTGAATAATCGGAGCCAGAATCCGGGCGAATCTTGTGTTTTTCTTTAATTCTATCTACAATGGCATCCTTAACCCTAAGGTTTGCAAACAGCGGAGTAGTGATTGTAGGGTTATCCACATTTGAAGTCACAGAAAAATATCCACTAAAATCAATCAGTTTTTCCCACTCTAATTTTACCAATTCTTGGTGCAATTCATCGTGGTTTTCTGCGGTAAATTCATGTATGCGGTAAAGTATTTGGCTAGCACATCGTAGGTTGAGATTCAGCCTGATACAGTCGTTTAAACTTGCTTTTAGCTCAAGGCCTGTAGGGAAAACGCGGGTAGGTTTAAAGCCTAAATCCAGCACCTCTTTTTCGAGGTAAATTGCCAGTCTTTTATTACAGGTGATGATCACCTTTGAGGGAGTGTTGAAAACTTGATTCATATCGGAGGGCAATTTACTGAAATAAATTTTAGAGATTTGGAACAGATTCAAACGATTTAATTATGGATGTTAAAGGAAAAGTTCATTTTGTATCTGACGTGATCAACGTTACAGAAACTTTTAGAAAAAGAGAGTTAGTGGTAGAATTTGCTGAAAACCCTCAGTATCCCGAATTTGTGAAATTTGAAGCAATCCAAGACCGTGTTTCTTTAATGGATGATATTAAAGTTGGTCAGGATGTAGAAGTTTTCTTCAATTTAAAAGGAAGAGAATGGACAAACAAGCAAGGTGAAAAACAATATTTCAACACTTTGCAACTTTGGAAGGTAAACGTTTTAGGTACGGCTGAGGCAGGAAGCCAAAGCACACCAGCTTATGCTCCACCAGTTGATATTTCAGCTACTGAGGGCCAGGATGACGATCTTCCGTTTTAAATAGCCTATTTTCTAATTACAATGCGATAAAAAGCGGCTTCAACATCCCACGTTGACCGCTTTTTTTATGGTCTTTTTTTAGAGACTAAAAGGATCAATTACAAATTTTTAACGATCCGTTAAAATACCGTTTACTTTTTATTAAATTCAGCATTCTAAACTTTACCTAATTTATGATGCCTGTAAAAACCTATGGAAGTGCTGTTTATGGAGTAGAAGCTATTAATATTACGGTTGAGGTAAACATTACATCAGGCAGTAAATATTTTATTGTTGGCCTGCCAGATAATGCCGTTAAGGAAAGTATGTTACGGATAGAAAGTGCGGTAACATCTAGCGGATGCCGTATGCCCCGACAAAAAATTGTGGTCAATATGGCGCCGGCAGACATTCGGAAAGAAGGTTCGGCATACGATTTAACCATCGCTACAGGGATATTGGCAGCATCAAACCAAATTCCTGTTGAAGATATTGGGAGTTATTTGATTATGGGCGAACTTTCCTTGGACGGCGAGGTAAAACCTATTAAAGGCGCTTTGCCAATTGCTATCCAAGCAAAAAAGGAAAAGTTTAAGGGATTTATTCTGCCAAAGCAGAACGCAAGAGAGGCGGCAATTGTCAGCGATATTGAAGTTTATGGCATTAGCCATATTAATGAAGTATTGGATTTTTTTGCAAAAGGGATAAAGCCAGAACTTACTTTGGTAGATACACGCGATGAGTTTTACCATGCCATCAATCATTACGATGCTGATTTTGCAGATGTAAAAGGTCAGGAGAACATTAAACGTTCTTTAGAAATTGCAGCTGCTGGTGGCCATAATGCTATTTTAATTGGGCCTCCGGGAGCTGGAAAAACCATGCTGGCTAAACGTTTGCCTACTATTTTGCCTCCGCTAAATTTATACGAAGCTTTAGAAACAACCAAAATACATTCCGTTGCCGGCAAACTGTCTGCTACTGATGCTTTAATTACGAGGAGGCCGTTCCGATCGCCGCACCACACAGTTTCAGATGTTGCACTTGTTGGCGGTGGTGGAAATCCGCAACCCGGAGAAATTTCTTTAGCGCATAACGGTGTTTTGTTTTTGGATGAATTGCCCGAGTTTAAAAGAGCCGTTTTGGAAGTGATGCGACAACCATTAGAGGAACGGAGGGTAACGATTGCTAGAGCAAGAATGTCTGTGGATTACCCAGCAAGTTTTATGTTGATTGCGGCGATGAACCCCTGTCCTTGCGGTTATTATAATCATCCCGAAAAGGAATGTGTTTGTGGCCCTGGCGTGGTACAAAAGTATCTGAGCAAAGTGAGCGGTCCGTTGTTGGATAGGATTGATTTGCATGTGGAAGTTACTCCCGTCAACTTTGATGAGCTATCCTCCGAAAGGAAAACGGAAAGAAGCGACGTTATTCGGCAACGCGTAATTGCTGCTCGGTTAATGCAAGAAAATCGTTTTGCCGAAAATGAAAATATCTACTGCAATGCACAAATGAGCCCCCAAATGGTAAGGGTAATCTGTAAAATTAACGATGCCGGTCAGCTCCTATTAAAAAGAGCAATGGAAAAACTTGGTTTATCTGCCCGAGCGTATGACCGGATTTTAAAAGTTGCCCGTACCATTGCAGATTTAGCGCAAAGCGATGAGATTGGTTTAGAGCATTTGGCGGAAGCCATCCATTTCAGAAGTTTAGACAGAGAAAACTGGGCAGGTTAATTTCAGTTTAAAACTTTTTATTGATGCTATTCGTTAGTAGTATGGGTCGGGGGAAATTTACACGATCTGAACGCTATCAATTAACAATCATGACAAAGTATATAAAATTATTCACGCTTAGCTTATTTGCTGTAATTATAACGGCATGCAATAGCAAGGGGCAATCCACAAGTAATCAAACACAGAAAGACAAAAAAATGGATTTAACACCACCAAAAGGCAAAGCGGTTGCGGCATTTGCTGAAGGTTGTTTTTGGTGTAGTGAACATATTTTTGAAGCTGTTGTAGGTGTTGAAGAGGTGATTTCTGGTTATGCAGGAGGAACAACGCTAAACCCGACTTACGATTTGGTGAACACAGAAACTACTGGCCACGCCGAAACTGTTTTGGTTTATTATGATCCAAAAGTTATCACTTATGGTGAATTGGTGAAAGTATTTTTTGCATCGCATGATCCCACTACAAAAGACCAGCAAGGCCCGGATAGAGGAAGTTCTTACCGTTCCATTCTTTTTTATCAAACCCCTGCCGAAAAAGAAGTTGCGATGAACGCGATTAAGGAAATTAGTGCGTCTGATCGTTTTGATAAATCTTTAGTTACTGAGTTGAAGCAATTAGAGGCATTTTACGAAGCAGAAGATTACCATCAAGATTATATAAATAGCGGAAAAGGCCGGTTAAATCCCTATGTGAAAAATGTTTCGATACCTAGATACGAGAAATTTAAAAGAGAATACAAAGGGAAACTGAAGAAGGGTTCTTAGGGTCTGAAATTATTTTCTCAGTATTTTATAAGATCAAAAAGGTTCTCTGGGTAAAATAATCTGAAACACTTAAAAGCGAACAAACAGACAATCCCATTCAAAATTCAAGTAAAAAAGCGTTCAAAATAAATTTTGACATTTCTATTAAAATAATAAAAGTACTTTAATACCTTTATAAGAAAAATAAACATACCTTTACTTCCATATTAACCATCCAAAAATCAATAAAATGGAAGAAACAACAGAAAACATTTTAGATGTTACCACACTTGCGCCACAACAAAAGCATCCAACTATTTTTGAACGTTTTGATCACCTAGCATCTGGCGAGACGCTTGTTTTGCATAACGATCATGACCCAAAACCACTTTATTATCAATTAGTAGGTTTGCGTGGCGAAGTTTTCACTTGGGAATATTTAGAACAAGGACCAGTTTTATTCAGAATTAAAATCACTAAA
>DASSWV010000555.1:0-3553 GCA_035704545.1 Pelobium sp. | reverse complement strand
AAAACAAGACCAACAAAGCCCGCATTCCGTAATAACTGAAACGCTCCCAAAGTTCTGTAAAAAACAAAATGTATAAGCCCATAGGGTGCCCAAATAGTTCTTTGCGATCGTTCATATATTTATCGTTTTTTTATTAATCTTAAACTTGCTTGAGTATCAATATTAAATATTTTTTCTTCTAATAATTTAGATAGCAAACAAATTTTACGGTTTGATATGTATTTATTACAAATTAATTGGCCTGATTAATTACCGGAGCAGTATTCTGGCTGTCTTTTGCCGGATCTATAAAAAGCTCATCGTCTTCAACGGGCAAATTAGCCAATTTTAAATTTTCTTGAAAAATCCATTTGCCTTGTTTAAATTTTAGCCCGTCGTAAGATAGATCTGGTGCATAAAACTCTGTCATTCCTTCCGATTGTTTATCCGGAGCTACTAAATGATCGAAAACAATTAAGTTTTCGCTTTTTAAGTATCGCAACATCATTGATGCGTTTTTGGTGTAATCAAAAATCATCCGGTTTACAAAGTTCTTTGATTTGACTTCTGCTTCTAACACGGCGGCCCCAAAAATCGGTTTGCCATCTACAAAGCTTAAGGTTTCGATGACTTTACTAGAAGAAAGGGACGATTTCCCTTTCCAGCCTAATAATATAAAATATGGATCGCGTATGCCAGTTACCGGAATAACCTGATAATAAACTGCCCCTAACCATTTATTGGTTGAAAGCGTTGTATCGTTTAAATTTGGGAGTTTACTTAAAGTTTGTGTATTGTCTAACAATGGATAAAGCTCTAGTTCTTTAGGATTGTTCATTTGTATAGCACCAAAATAACGGTAAGCTCCGTCATCAAAACGGGTAAACCAAGTGAAAACTCTAAACTTATTATCATTTGATTTTGTTACAGAAATGAAGTTTCTTAAATTATTAAACGGATAATAGAAGGAGTTTTTCTCTTTTAGCGCATCCACTAGGGTTTTGATGAATTTATAATTTGCTTGAACTCTGTTTTCTTGGATGGTATCTCCAGTAATCATTATCCCCAGGGTTTTAAGTGAATCTTCGTAGGCGGACAATTTACTTTGCGAAAAAGAAAATGTTATTTGGCAGCAAATAACTAAAAGTAAAACAATTTTTTTCATTGAAAATATTAACGGAAATTTTCGATTACAATTGCAATGCCACATCGCTATTATAGCAAATGACAAAAAAACAGGATTTTGCTTTCTGATGTTAAAGCGCATAAACTAAGGTAATAATAATTATTGCATCGTAAATGCAAAAAAACCTTACTAATACGCCAAAAAGAGAACTAAAAACAATTGAAACCCAATAAATAATTTATCTTTAAATTTGAGGAAAATTTAAATCTATTAAGTGGCTGACATCAACAGAAATTCGCATAAAATTATTTACAGAAAATATACCGCTTTAGTAAAGTATGTTTTAATGGCACTAAGTGTAGTTGTAATTACTGCGGTTTTACCTAAACACGCAAAGTTTAAGTACGAGTTTGAAAAAGGCAATGTTTGGCTACACGAAGATTTGGTTTCACCTTTTAACTTTCCGATAAACAAGACTACAGAAGAGATAAAAAAAGATAAAGAAAGCGTATTAAAGTCCATTTTACCTGTTTATGAGTTTAACCAGAAGGTTCTGCAGGACCAAACTTTACAATACCAATCGGATTTTGAGGCCAAATGGCGGAACTCCGGCTTAAAAGATGATGCCATAAAAACTAAAAATTTCGAGTTTGGCTTAAATATTCTACAGGATATTTATAAAAGAGGGGTAATTGGTTTAAACAAAAAATACCAGCAAGACGGCGATCACTACACTATTTCTTTACTAAAAAACAACGTAGAAACAAAAATAAGCACTGCCGAATTATTTACACAGTCAACTGCTGTAGAAAAAGTCACTAAAGACTTAGTGGATGTAAAGAATATTGAATCTGAACTTCTGCTATCCATAATTAAGGATAGAATTACGCCTAACATCATTTACAACGAATCTTTTACGGATAAAATTGAGAAACAGGCAATAGAGAATCTATCCTCAACCAGAGGAATGGTGCAAAAAGGCGAATTAATTGTGAGCAAAGAAAGTACTGTAACCGAAGAAATTTACCAGAAACTAGAGTCGTTACGGCTTACTTACGAAGAAAGTATAACCACACCAAGTGACCGCAAATTAACTTTGGTGGGGCAGTTTATTTTGGTGGGCATGGTGGTTTGTTTGCTAATGGTTTTCCTTTACCTTTTTAGAAGAGATATTTTTAACGATAACCGGCAGATTTCTTTGATTTTAATGGTAGTTACCGGTATGCTTGTGGCTTTATCTTGGGCGATCAATGTTAAAATGCCGAGTCTTTATTACATCCCCTACTGTATTGTTCCAATTATTATAAGAATTTTGTTCGACACAAGGCTTGCAATGAACATCCACCTTTTAGTGGTACTTATTGCTAGTTTCTTTTTACCAAACAGTTTTGAGTTTGCCTTTTTACAGATTACCGCTGGGATGGTAGCCATTTACAGTATAAAAAATCTAGTGCGTAGGGAACAGTTTTTGATTTCGGCGTTGCTAATTTTGATCAATTACTTTGTAGCTTATTTAGGTATTTCTTTGATTAGAGAAGGAACTATTGGCGCTATTGAATGGGCAAAATTTTTACCATTTATTTTTAGTGTTCTCCTTTCATTATTAGCTTATCCCCTGATTTACCTGTTTGAGAAACTTTTTGGTATCACTTCTGACATTACCCTTATAGAGCTGACCAACACTAACTCAACTTTGTTACGTGAGCTTGCTTTTAAAGCTCCCGGAACTTTCCAGCACTCGTTACAGGTTGCAAACCTTGCAGAGTCGGCGATATTTAAAATTGGCGGAAATGCGTTGTTGGTAAGGGCTGGCGCTTTGTACCACGATATTGGTAAAATGGACAACCCTCAGTTTTTTATAGAGAACCAGAATAAGGGTTTAAATCCGCATGATAAGCTCCCATATGAAGAAAGCGCACAGATCATTATCCGCCATGTGGTTAACGGGATTGAAATGGCTCGCAGACATAATTTGCCTGAAGTAATTATCGATTTTTTACGTACGCATCACGGAAACACTAGAGTGGATTATTTTTACCAATCTTTTTTAAAGAACTTCCCTGAAAAAATTGTTGATGAGAACACTTTCAGGTATCCCGGGCCCATACCGTTTACCAAAGAAACCGCCGTTTTAATGTTGGCAGATTCTGTGGAAGCGGCTTCAAGAAGTTTAAAAGAACCCGATGCCGAAAGCATTAATAAGCTTGTTGAACGAATTATTGATTATAAACTAGAACAAAATCAGTTAAATGATAGCAATATTACATTAAAGGAAATTGAGACTATCAAGTTGATTTTTAAGACGATGCTAATGGGGATTTACCATGTGCGTGTAGATTATCTAAAATAGTTTTAAAATTTATTTTCGTAGATGTAAAGGATTACTATATTTGCAGACCCTTAGCAATCGGTTAGCCGATTATGAAGGATTGGAGAGATGCCTGAGTG
>DASSWV010000165.1:0-2156 GCA_035704545.1 Pelobium sp. | reverse complement strand
AAACCATATTGCTGTGGCTGATTATATGAAGTTATTGCCAGTGGCTTTTTAATTTTGAAAATTTATTTTTTTCACTGACATAGGGTTGTCAGTAGTGCTCGTTTTCTTTGTGTAAACAAATCTTATTAAAATGAAAGCTATCACAAAATTATTGGCCAAAGAACTTGAGCGGGAAGCTCATACGACCAGAAAAATGCTGTCAATTGTTCCAAATGATAAATACAGCTGGAAACCTCACGAAAAAAGCATGACGATCAAAAGTTTAGCAACTCATATTGCAGACTTAGCATCTTGGCCAGAAATGGTTTTAAGAACAAAAGAGCTGGATTTTGAAAATAACACCCATCAAATTGACGATGTAAATAACACCATTGCCCTAATTGATTTTTTCGATCGTTCGGTTGACAAATCAATCAAAGCTTTAGAAAACGCAGAAATTGAACCTTTGGATGAAACGTGGACTTTAAGAAGTGGCGATCAAATCTTTAGCGAAGACACAAAATATGAAGTAATTAGGATGAGTATTGCCCAGCAAATTCATCACAGGGCACAATTAGGAGTTTATCTGCGGTTGTTGGACATTCCTATCCCAGGAAGTTACGGCCCAAGTGCAGATGACCAAACTTTTTGATGAAATTAAAAGGAAGGAATTTTAAAGATTCCTTCCTTTTATTTATTCATCATTTTTTGAGATTTCTTGATTTTTAGCAAGTAGCTTCGCATTTTCTGCCAATTGTATAAACTCTGCCCGGTAGCCGTTATCATCAATACCCTTAGCTTTTTTTGCTAATGTTATTACGTTTTCAAATGTAGCATTTTGTTTAAATTCCGAATCCCTAATTAACAAACCAAACTCGGCCACAGCTGCAACAAATTTAAAATCTAGGTTTGCATCGGCTAATTTCTGATTGTTGTCTGCCAATGAAACGCTCAGTTCTTTGCTTTTATTTCCATCAGGTTGTTTGTAGCGCATTTTTACCGTTAATAATTCATCAGAAGATTTAAGTTCCTTATTTTTCTGATATTTCATATCGTCAGTTTTCTTTACAAACTCATCTGTATAACCTTTCGGGATAATTTCATACAGTGCAGTTACCGTATGCCCGGCTCCCATTTCGCCCGCATCTTTTTTGTCGTCCTTAAAATCTTCGTTGTTTAACAAGCGGTTTTCATAACCTACCAAGCGATAAGCTTCCACTTTTGCGGGGTTAAATTCTACCTGTAATTTCACATCTTTAGCTACGGTAAATAAAGTGCCGCCAAACTCATTAATCAGCACTTTTTTTGCTTCGTTAATCCCATCGATATAAGCATAATTTCCATTTCCCTTATCGGCGATGACTTCCATTTTGCTGTCTTTCAAATTTCCTTGTCCAAATCCTAAAACACTCAAGAAAACGCCATCGTTCCTGTAACCCTCAATCATTCTTTGCATTTCTGTATCGCTACTGGCGCCCACGTTAAAATCCCCGTCGGTTGCTAAAATCACTCTGTTATTTCCGCCTTTAATAAAATTGCTTTTTGCAGTTTCGTAAGCCAGTTTAATTCCTGCGCCACCTGCGGTGGAACCTCCGGCAGATAAGTTGGTGAGTGCATCTTTGATTTTTTGTTTATCGTTTCCGTTTGTGCTGGGCAAAACCAAACCTGCCGCACCGGCATAAACCACAATGGCTACTTTATCATTAGGCCTTAATTGGTCGGTTAACAATTTCATGGATGTTTTTAAAAGTTCCAATCTATCCGGACCCTGCATAGATCCCGAAACATCAATCAAAAAAACCAGATTAGAGGAAGGCAAGTTTTCGGTTTTTATCGATTTGGTTTTTAAACCGATGCGTACCAATCGGTGGTTTTTATTCCACGGCGCATCGGCAACATCGGTGGTGATACTTACAGGGTCATCTCCTTTTGGTTCGGGATAATTATAGCCGAAATAATTGATCAGCTCTTCTACTCTTACAGCATCTTTTGGAGGCATTTGTCCGTTTCGTATAAACCGCCTCATATTACTGTACGATGCCGCATCAACATCAATAGAAAAAGTTGAAAGTGGATCGGCATTAGGATTTTTAAAACCGTTTTCGTTGATGGCGCTATAATTTTCTGTATTAAAATCCTGTGCTGAATACATTGTGTTTCCAGTAAATCCTCGTACT
>DASSWV010000484.1:0-3585 GCA_035704545.1 Pelobium sp. | reverse complement strand
AAAATAAACCTTTTCACCGTTTGCAAAAGGGATGAATTCGGAATCGTGAACTAAAATAATCTTGCTTTCTACAATCAGTTCAACTTCTTGGTAAGAGCCACAAAAATGCGTTGACTTAATCAATGCTTCAGCAGCGCCATTTGTATACGACAAACTGATCTGATGTGGATAAACTGCAAACTCAGCATCTTGTTTTGGTAAAAAGCTCAGGTTTTTTAAAATATTGGCTTTTCCTAAAAGGTTGGCAACATAAGCTTTTTGTGGCCGCATAAATAATTCTTGCGGATGCCCTTGTCTTACAATTTTTCCGTTCCGCACAATAATCAACTGGTCTGATAGCGCTAAACCATCAGTAGGATCGTGGGAAACCATGATAACCGTAATTTTTAAAAATTTAGAAAGCCGCTCAATATCGTCTCTTAGCTGTCTCTTCAAAATGCTGTCAATCTGGCTAAAAGGCTCATCCAGTAATAGAACTTTTGGTTCGGTAATTACCGCTCGGGCAATTGCCACACGTTGTTGTTCGCCTCCACTTAACTCAATAATTTTTTTCTCAGCTAAATGCTCAATCCTTAAAAACTCCATGGTTTGTAAAGTCAGCTGGCTTTTAGCCTGTAAATCAGAGTTAGAAAGCTGTGATGCAATATTGTCAAACACTTTTGCGTAAAGATTCAAGGTAACTTCTTGCGTTACCATCTTCATCTCATCATGCCCAGGAATCAATTTTTCTGTTGGGCCTTTTATTTTTTCGCCATTAAATAAAACCTCTCCCTCTTGGGGCGTGAGGTAGCCGTAAATTAACTTTAAGAGTGTGGTTTTTCCACATCCGCTTTCGCCGATGATGGTCACAATTTCTCCTTGTTTAATATTTAAGCTTACGCCAGACACTCCAGAAGGAACACCTTCTAAAAAATTTTTACTAACATTTTTTAGCTGTATCAGCGACATTATTTTATCTTTTTTTGTGCGGGGCGTAAAGATAAAAAAAATAGATGGATGTGCTGATGTTTCTGATTTTATCTAAAAGTATGAGCCTCACCCCAACCCTCTCAGAAGGAGAGGGAGCTACCTGCTAGCGGTAATGACCAATGAGCCAACTATACCGATCGCAAGTACTAATGACTAATGAACTAATTATGCCGATTGCAAATATTACTTAAAACCCGAAAGTTATTCCGAAATTTAAGTTCTTATAATCCGCTGGTCCTTCATTTTGTGCAAAAACATCATTTAAGTAATATTTAAAAAATAAACCTGCCCCACCGTATCCAACTCTAATACTTCCGCCGTAACGGAAAGGTTCGAGATTATAATCATCTTTAAATTTTTCTTTGCCGTTTTCTTTGCTCACTTGTTTAACTTTTCCGTTTAATAAAAAGCCAATTTCTGGTCCAAAAACTATGGAAGTGCGATTTCCTTTTTTGTTTTGTGGCGAGCGATATTCAAAGTATAAGGGTACTCTTACATAACGGCTAGAGAATCTGTTTTTTGAATAATCAACGGCATCGTTTCTTTTATCCAAAGTCGGCTGTTCGGGTAATATGGTTACGTTTTGTTTTAAGCGCATATGGTTCCAATCTAGTCCGGCGGCTAAAACTACTTTAACATTTGGGCTAAATCTTAATCCAAATTGAACCAAATCAAATCCAACATTGCTGGTTTTCCAAGTATCTGTCTCTAAATAGTCGTAGCCAATAGGTGCGCCAAAATTAGAACCTGTATGGTACATGCTTAAGCCGATATCGAAATGTTCAAATGTTAACCCAAAAGTGAGGTTTGGGTATTTGACAATTTTTTCAAGTTTCTTGGTACTGTCGCGTTCGCCAACGCTTACTTTAACTGGGCCAGCTTCAATTGTGACATGTGAATTATTTCTTTTTACTTGAACACTGTCGATTTTAACGCTGTCAGTAGTTTGTGCATATGAAAATTGTGCTATACAAAGCACTATGGCTATTAGATATATTTTTTTCATAGTTCTAATTTTTAATCCTTTTTGTTGAATTTGACGATTCCTAAATTTATCCCGGTGATCTCGTTGTCGCTTTCGGCAGTTCTACTCATTTTTATGATTTTATCTTCTCTCTTGTCCACTTTTGCTACCACAAAATTTACCAAATCGCCTACAGACGATATTTTAAGTTTTTTTGTTGAAACCGGATCTGCGGTAGATATTTTTGAAAAAAACGGATTTGAATTTTCATTTAAGCTTACAGCCTTAGCTTTCTTTAAATCCATAATTTCCTCTTGCGCTAACAATTGCTCTGCAACCAACTTTGGTCGAACAGATTTTACGTTTCTTACCGAAGTTAGGTCCGTTGTAATCGGTGTTTTAACTACAGGGCTTTCTTCAACAGCAATGCTTACACTTTCTTCGCTAGACATTTTATGATGTACGGGTTTTAACTTTGACGGCGTTAGTAAATTTGACGATACTAATTGGCTAGACATTTTATGATGTACGGGTTTTAATCCCGGGTTTTTAATCGTTTTTGTTACAGGTTTTGGCGCTTCATAAACGTTTAAAGTTGCATTTTGCTCTTTTGCTAAATCCGCCATCATTTCATTTTCTCCACTCGGCCGTAATTTAATTACTTCAGTAGGTTTTGTATATAACCCAATTCCAATCCCCAATACAATAACTATGCTAGCAGCGGCCATCCAAAAAATTTGAAAACTTATCCGTTTTGGTTTCTGTTTGATTTTTTCAGAAATGTTTGTCCAACTATCTGTTGCTGGCACAACTTCAAAATCCTCAAAAGAGGATTTAAAAAAAGCATCAAAATCCTTATCCAACATTGGTTTCATTTTTATATCCTTCCAACTTTAAAATTTGTTCTTTTAATATCGCTCTTGCTCTTGATAATTGCGATTTGCTTGCACCTTCGGTAATGCCCAGTTTTTCGGCAATTTCTTTGTGCGAGTAGCCTTCTATTGCATACATATTAAAAACCAAGCGGTAACCGGTACTTAAATTTTGAATCAAGCGCATCAAATCTTTAACGTTAATGCTGCTCATGTCAAAACTTACACTTGCATGGTGATCCTGAGTTTCGTTTATATCCACAACATTTAGACTGCGTAAGTTTTTACGGTAAAACTCAATAGAGGTATTTACCATAATTCTTCGCATCCAGCCTTCAAAAGAGCCTTCACCACGGTAATCCGCCAGTTTCCTAAACACCTTTACATAACCGGTTTGCATCATATCCTCAGCTTCAAACTGGTCTTTTGCGTACCTCATACAAATCCCCAACATTTTTGCGGATGTTGTTTGATATAATAACTCTTGGCTTTTTGGATGGCCATTTTGGCTACCAATTACTAAATCTTCTAGCGTGTATTTATGTTCCAAATTCATATAAGATTCTGTATGCAAGATGGGTTATTTTAATAAAAGGTTGCATGGTGTATAAAAGATTTTTTCTGATGGGTTAAGGCAAGTCTTTTTTCAAAGGAAACGCAGAAATCAATTTAATAAAAAAATGAAACTCCAACAGCCGGTTTTCGTATAAGTTACGGACACACCAACAGCTAATCTTATTTTATTGATGCACCATTACTTTTTTGCATTTCTTTCAGCTT
>DASSWV010000473.1:0-14790 GCA_035704545.1 Pelobium sp. | reverse complement strand
TGCGGAGGGTTTTAACCTCAATAATTCCAATAATTTCATTTTCTGCACTAACTACCGGTGCCAATGCAAACTCGTAAACAGAAAAATGTTCAATGATATTCCTTAGTTTATCGTCCTCATTTACAAAATCTTTTACTGGCTCAATCACATCGTTCAAGTTAATCTGATTGATGATAAATTTCTCCATCTGGATGGTGCCATGCCCAGTGGAAACTAAAGGGTTCACCTTATCGAAATAATTTTTAACGGTGTAAGCTATCGCCGTTACAATCATCAACGGTACAATTAGGGTGTAACTTTCGGTAGTATCAGCAATTAAAAAAATAGCAGTTACGGGAGCCCGCATTACACAGGCAAATGTGGCGGCCATCCCTAAAAAAACAAAAGTGTTTGGTGCTAAGCCAGCCAAATCTCCCGAAATCACAAAAACGGTTTTAAATACTAAATAACCCATTAAGCCACCAGCCACCAATGAGGGTGCAAAATAACCTCCCTCTCCTCCAGATGCCAAGCTTAAACCTGTGGTTATAGGTCGCAAAAGCAACAACACAAAAATTAGTATCAATCCGTTAAACGGGTGAAAAATAGGGTTTGCCAATAATGAGTTCTCCCAAAGCAAAGGTTCCTGCCCATGTAGCAATTTGTTGATAGAAACATAACCTTCGCCATATAAAGCCGGAAAAAAATAGATCAAAGCTCCTAAAATAGATCCTCCTGCCAAGGCAATAGTCCAAGGATTACCAAGCCGAGCCATTTTACGGTAACAGAAGCTATAGGTTCTTACCATGTAAGCGGCGGTAAGCATCCCCGCAATACCGATAACAATCACATAAGGCAAACTCTGGTAAGAAAACTCGTTGATATGCGCATCAAATCTTAAATTGTCACCCATAATCAACTCAAACAAAATTTTTCCCGCTGCAGATGAGATCAGTAACGGAATCAACAAAGCCGGACTGAAACTCGGTAAAACCACTTCCAAAGCAAATAAAAAGCCCCCGATAGGCGCATTGTACATTGCTGATATTCCAGACGCTGTTCCACAACCAATTAAAAGTGTTCGCATTTTGTAGCTCAAGCCCAGCCTTCTGCCCAAATTTGACCCAATAGATGCACCAGAAGTAATAATTGCCGACTCCATTCCAGAGCTGCCACCAAAACCGATGGTAATTGCCGCGGTGATTACTTTAGTGTAAATAAGTTTGAGTTTGATAAACGACTGATGGTTTTCTATCGCATCAATCACGTTCCGCATTCCTTTAAAATAGGTGGTTTTTTTAAAAGCGGTTTGGTTAAGTAGGTTTACCAATAGCAAACCAACCAACGGCACCAAAAACAAAACGTAGCCGGGGAAAAAGCTAACAGCATAGTTTTCAATCCCGTAAGTGATCTGTTTAATTAAAATCGCGGCCAAGCCTACGGTTAGTCCAACAACAGCACTCAACAAAATAACCGTTAAATTTTTGTCTTTCTGCCGAACAGCAATATGTCCTAGTTTTATCCTAAGCTTTTTTAACTTTGTAGAATAATGATGGCTGATCTTAGGCATAATGTAATTATACAAAATAGATTCCAATGAGCAAAAAACCAAGAATATTAGTGGTAAATGATGACGGCATAACTGCGCCAGGGATAAAAGCACTTATAGAAGTAGCAAAAGAAATTGGCGAAGTTACCGTTGTAGCTCCAGACAGTCCACAATCAGGAATGGGACATGCCATTACCATTGGCAAGCCTTTGCGTCTAGATAAAGTTAACTTGTACGAGGGTGTAGAGATGTACAAATGCTCTGGAACCCCAGTTGATTGCGTTAAACTAGCAGTCAATAGAATTTTTAAAGGCCAAAAGCCAGATTTATGTATCTCTGGTATCAACCACGGACTCAACAATTCCATCAACGTAATTTATTCTGGCACCATGTCGGCCGCTGTAGAAGGTGCAATTGAAAGTATCCCTTCCATCGGGTTTTCATTAGATGATTATACTTGGGAGGCAGATTTTGAACCCTGCAAAAAGTTCATCAAAGAAATTTGTCTGCAGACAATAAAAAATGGATTGCAACAAGGTGTATTGTTAAATGTAAATTTCCCTAATAACTCTGCACCTATAAAAGGCATTAAAATTTGCCGGCAAGCAAACGCCAAATGGGCAGAGGAATTTGACGAAAGGAAAGACCCACATAAACGCAGTTATTATTGGCTAACGGGCGTTTTCCAAAACAATGATAAAGGTGAGGATTCTGACGTTTGGGCTTTAGATAACCATTTTGTATCTGTGGTTCCTGTTCAGTTTGATATGACAGCGCATCATGCAATTTCTACTTTAAATGGCTGGAGTTTCAATGTTTAAAAAGGATAGCGTTTGGCTTGGTTTAGGACTTGGGTTAGTGCTTCCAGCAATTTCGTTTTTAGTGGTTGAAGTCATTAAAAAGAACTTCGTTTTTATGCAAAAAGATGATTTGCTTTACATCGGTTGTGTGGCACTGAACATGTTATTATTAAAATATTTTTATAAAAAAGATATGGAGGCAACTGGAAAAGGCGTTATTTCAGCAACTTTTGTTTGTGCTTTCATTTTCTTCTTCTATAAATTTAATCAGTAGAAGTTTTTTTAGACTAAGATGCATGTAAGCTATTTAGGATAAAGATAATTTGGGCGTTTTTAACACGCTATCCGCTCATACTGCACAAGGCATTAGGCACAGGCAGGTATCCGCTCCTATCGTTAACGCATTTGTCAAACAAATAGTAGAGCCATGCCGTCATGTTGAACGATAGTGAAACATCTCACAAACAGGTGTTAAATTTAATAGGTAGACTTTGCTTGTGAGATTTCTCGTACCTCGAAATGACGGCGGGCAGAGTTACACACTCACTAAAAAGTTGGTATCACCACCAGCGACACTTTTAGAAAACTAAATTTATCAATAACACAGTGCTCAAATCCGATGTCCCACTACTCAATACCCACATCTCAATACTAAATCAATGAAATACTACATCATAGCCGGCGAAGCATCCGGAGATTTACACGGATCAAACCTAATGAAAACCCTAAAGCAGGTTGATCCAGCACCAAAATTTAGATTCTACGGTGGCGATTTAATGCAGGCACATGGTGGCAACATGGTAAAGCACTATTCAGAAATGGCATTCATGGGTTTCCTAGAAGTTGCATTGAACCTGCGTACCATCTTAAAAAACCTTAAAAAATGCAAGGAAGATATTCTTTCCCACCGGCCAGATGTTCTGGTGCTGATTGATTTCCCAGGTTTTAACCTAAAAATCGCAAAATTCGCAAAAGAGCAAGGCATCAAAGTCTACTATTACATTTCGCCAAAAGTTTGGGCATGGAATCAAAAAAGAGTGCTTAAAATCAAAAGAGATGTAGATCAAATGTTCTGCATTTTACCTTTCGAAGTAGATTTTTACCATAAATGGGGAATGGAAGTAGATTACGTTGGCAATCCGCTATTAGATGCGAAAGAAGCATTTGTACCAAACCCAAACTTCCGGAAGCAGAACAAGCTGTCAGAAAAACCCATTGTTGCTTTATTACCTGGAAGTAGAAAACAAGAACTGAATTATATTTTACCTGAGATGCTGTCCGTAATAGCATCTTTTCCTAATCATCAGTTTGTGATTGCGGGAGCGCCTTCTTTTACAGCAGAGTTTTACCAGCAATACACCAAAAGCTTAAATATTCCAATCGTTTTTAACGCTACTTACGATTTGTTGAACGTGGCACAAGTTGCACTAGTAGCTTCGGGAACAGCAACTTTAGAAACTGCTTTATTTAAAGTGCCACAAGTGGTGCTTTATAAAGGAAGTGCTATATCCATCGGTATTGCCAGAATGTTGGTAAAAATCAAATTTATCTCTCTGGTCAACCTAATTATGGATAGTAAAACGGTTACCGAACTTATTCAGGAAGACTGCAATATTACCATGATTTCCAAAGAGTTAGATGATATTTTGAACACACCCAAAAGAGCAGAAATGCTGGATAACTACGAAATTTTAGCAGAAAAAATGGGTAAGGCTGGTGCCTCAGAAAAAACGGCGAAGCTAATTTATAAGTATTTAAAACCATCCTAATTAAAACTTATCTAACCGGTCGCTTTAAACTGATTTTAACTATTATTTTTTCAATCGCTTAATCTAGGATATATTCATAAAGCAAACAAACACGATAATCATGGAAACATACAGAATTCAACTTATTCAAACTTTTCTTGTTGTAGCTGGCTATTTAATAGTTTATTACATTAACAAAGGATTTGTTAATAATTCTTTAAAGCAAACTCATGTACAACGTGGCAGGCGTAAAATGATAATAAGATCGGTGCATCTCTTGTCTTTTATTACCGCCATAGTTTTGTTAGCTGCAATTTGGGGTGTACAGCAAGAGGATATTGCAGTTTTCCTCGGTGCTATTTTAACAGCATTGGGTATTGCATTTTTTGCGCAGTGGTCCTTATTATCAAATGTTACTTCTAGTGTGCTATTGTTTTTTAATCATCCTATGAGAATAGGTGACACCATAAAAATTTTAGATAAGGAATTCCCATACGAAGGCGAAATTTATGACTTAACTTATTTTTTTGTTCACATTAGAACAGCAAACAAAGAGATTATTACAGTCCCAAATTCTCTTTTATTACAAAAAGCAATTTTAATTGTTGAGCAAGATTCAGCTCCAAAAACTAACTAACTGTAAAAAAAATTCTGCTAAACAACGAAACTGAATAACCTTAAAGCTTTAATAAACAGCCGATCGAAATTACCTGTTGATGGCAAATTTAAAGTTCTTTCTTTTATTAATTTTTATCTTTGATAAAAAAACAGATTCAACTATGCTTTCCAAAATCAATTTCACGCAGACGCAAGCTTACGAATATCTTTCCAATCACTTAGTTGACATGGCTGATATTCACATGAAAGATCTTTTTGCTAACGATCCAGAACGCTTCAAAAAGTTTTCAATCCAGTTTAACGATATTTTTCTTGATTACTCCAAAAACAGAATCGATGATAAAACCATTGCTTTATTATTGCAATTAGCAAAGGAATGCAATTTAGAAAATGCTATAAATTCGATGTTTAACGGCGAAGAAATCAATGAAACTGAAAACAGAGCTGTTTTGCATACCGCATTACGTAACCGTAGCAACACGCCGGTTATGGTTGACGGAAAAGATATTATGGCTGATGTGAACGGCGTTTTAGCAAAAATGAAAAAGTTTTCTGAAGCCATCATCTCTGGCAACTGGAAAGGTTATACCGGCAAAGCAATTACAGATGTTGTTAATATCGGAATTGGCGGATCAGATTTAGGTCCGGTAATGGTTACAGAAGCTTTAAAAGCTTATAAAAATCATTTAAACTTACATTTTGTATCTAACGTTGACGGAACGCATATTGCAGAAACATTAAAGAAAGTTGACCCAGAGACTACTTTGTTTTTGATCGCATCCAAAACATTTACCACGCAAGAAACCATGACCAACGGACATAGCGCCCGCGAATGGTTTTTAAACAGCGGTGCTGCAGAGGCTGATGTTGCCAAGCATTTTGCAGCGCTCTCTACTAATGCCGAAGGTGTAGGGAAATTCGGGATTGATACCGAAAATATGTTTGGCTTTTGGGATTGGGTGGGTGGCCGTTACTCTTTATGGAGCGCTATCGGAATGCCAATTGCACTTTCAATAGGCTTTGATAAATTTGAAGAACTATTAACCGGAGCTCATGAAATGGACAACCATTTTAGAGAAACCGAGTTCGACCAAAATATCCCTGTGATTTTAGCTTTGTTGGGAGTTTGGTATAACAACTTTTTTGAAGCAGAAACGCAAGCTATTTTACCTTACGATCAATACATGCACCGTTTTGCGGCATATTTTCAGCAAGGAGATATGGAAAGTAACGGTAAACATGTAGACAGAGCAGGCAACGAAGTCAACTACCAAACTGGTCCGGTTATTTGGGGAGAGCCCGGCACCAACGGTCAGCATGCTTTTTACCAACTCATTCATCAAGGAACAAAATTGATTCCTTGTGATTTTATTGCTCCGGCAAAATCACACAATCCGCTGGGAGAACATCACAACATGCTTTTATCAAACTTTTTTGCACAAACCGAAGCGCTAATGAACGGTAAAACAGAGGAGGAAGTAATTGACGAACTTGGAACCAAGAGCCAAGAGGAAAGAGAAAAGATTGCACCTTTCAAAGTTTTTGAAGGCAACCGCCCAACTAACTCTATTTTAGTTCAAAAAATCACTCCAAAAGTGCTTGGTTCTTTATTAGCGATGTACGAACATAAAATTTTTGTACAAGGCGTTATCTGGAACATATTTAGTTTTGACCAATGGGGTGTAGAATTAGGCAAGCAGTTGGCTGGCAAAATCTTACCAGAATTAAAGGGCGATGATTCCATCAGCACTCATGATAGCTCTACCAATGGATTGATTAACCTTTATAAAGCTTGGAGATAAAGATTCCAATCAAATAATATTCAATCCGCTTGTTTAAGATTCACAGACAAAACAAATCAAAAAAACCATCCTTTAACTAAAAAAGGATGGTTTTTTTTATAGAAAAATCAGCATAAAATGATTTGGATGCATCAAGGTGCTGTTTTTAGATGCCCAAGCAATTCTCAGCTTTGTAAAACACAGAAGTGGATGATCTATGGAAAAAACCGGGTGATATCCCACTAAATGGTAACTCTTTAAAACCGTTACTTTTCAAAAAATCAATTCCCTCCCGGTACTGGGCCCTATAAGAATCATCTAAAATCACCACACCGCCAACTGTTAGCGCATTTACCGCTTGCTTACAACAGTTTACCCGGTCTCTTCCATCAACAATAATCATGTCGAACTTTTGGTCTAAACTAACCGGCATTTTACAGTATTGGCCACCATCTTCTAATTCACAGAATATCATCTCGCTATTTTGTGGTTTGGAGGCTACAATTTTTTCGTACCAAGCTTTATCATGTTCTACCGAAGTTACCTTTGCAACATTCTTTGCGTAAAACCAAGTCGAGTTTCCCGAGCCAAATTCAAAGATGCTATGCTCTTTTTTTAATCGTCCCTTAATAAAATCCAGAAAAGAATAAGTAACCCATGGAATTGGGTTTCCGTTTTCGTCAACCGAAGCTTTACTTTCATAAGCTTTGTACCAACCAATCTGACTTAGATAACCTTTATGGTTAAAAGACAATAGCGATTTTAATCGGGCAGGTTTTGATATAAGCTCAATTACAGAAAAGAAACCTTTCATGGTATGATTTTGGGTTTAAATATAATCTTAAACGATGAATTTTAGTGTTGCAGTAAAAACGCTTTGAAAACCTCAAAACTGTTGGCCATTTCAACTTGGTGTTTCTCTTTTTTATAAAGCTCTGCTACTTGTGCAGGTTCATCGTATTTAATGTTCAATTCTTCAAAAACATCCGGAAATTTACATGGATGCGCTGTAGCTAAAATAATGTACGCCGTTTTTTGGGTAACTGGCGTACTTTCTTTTAAATCTTTTACTGCTAAATAGCCCGTTGCAGTATGTGGGCAAAGCACATATTGCTTAGCATCGTAAACTTCGGTAATGGCTTGCTTAATCTGCTCATCGTTATAAGCACTAGAACTTAACATCTGCTTTAGCTTCTCGATATCGTTATCAAACATATCTAAAATACGCACAAAATTACTTGGGTCACCAACATCCATGGCGTTCGCTAATGTTTGTACAGAAGGGCGTGGAGTGTATTTTCCGCTGATCAAATACTGCGGAACAATATCATTACTGTTGGTTGCTGCGATAAATTTCTTGATTGGAAGTCCCATTTTGTAGGCAATCATCCCGGCAGCAATATTTCCAAAGTTTCCGCTTGGCGTTACAAATACCAGATCTTTGAACTCATTTTTAAGTTTGGCGTAAGTATTTGCATAGTAAAACATTTGTGGAATCAAACGACTGATGTTGATGGAATTTGCAGAAGTCAGGTTCAGTTTTGCATTCAGTTCCTCATCATGAAAAGCCTTTTTAACCAAAGCTTGGCAATCGTCAAAAGTACCATCGATAGCCAGTGCTTCAATGTTGTTTCCGTTGGTGGTTAATTGCAATTCTTGGATTAAGCTCACTTTTCCTTTCGGATATAAAATAGTGACTTTAATCCCCGGAACGTTTAAGAAACCTAAGGCAACCGCTCCACCGGTATCCCCAGAAGTGGCTACCAAAATCTGAATCTCTTTTTGTTCTTTTTTAAGGAAATGAGCCATTATTCTGCTCATAAACCTCCCACCAAAATCTTTAAAAGCTAAAGACGGACCATGAAACAATTCTAGAACAAAGGTATCATCTTGCAAAGGATATAAGGGCGCATCAAAGTTTACGGCTTCATCTATAATGGCTTTTAAATCCTCAGCAGAAATATCATCTTTCAATAAAGTGTAAGCCACATCAAAAGCAATCTCGGGAAGAGATTTTTTATCCCACTCCTGCATCAAACTTTGATCTATTTGAGGCAAATGTGTAGGCATATACAAACCTTTATCAGCCGGAAGGCTATTAAAAACAGCGGTTTCTAAATCAACTGATAAATTGTGGTTTTTTGTAGAGTATAGTTTCATTTTAGTTTGTTAGGTGGTTGGGTGGCCAGGTGATTCGTTGGTTAGGTTGTTAGTTTGTTAGGTGGTCCGGGACTTTTATTAGGGGTATTTTTTAGTCGTTCAGCAAAGCCTAACAAACTAACCACCTATTCCCTAACAACCTACAAAACCACAGGTCCTGTTTCGTTAATTTCAGATAAATAAATATTGCTTTTAATGCCTTTATCTGCTAGCATTCTTTCTAAGTTAGTTAGTACTTTTTGGGCATCATCTGGCGAGCGGAAAAGTGAAAATACCGTTGGTCCAGAACCGGAAATGCCGAAACCTAAAGCTCCATTTTCCATGGCATACGCCTTCATATTGTCAAACTCCGGGATTAGAATCGAGCGAATAGGCTCCACTATTACATCTTTTAAACTCCGACCTAACAAGTCATAATCATGAGTGTAAAGCGAACTTACCAAACCTGCGATATTTCCCCATTGCGTAACCGCATCTTTCAACAACACTTTTGAACGAATAATCTGGCGGGCATCACGCGTTGGTACATCCACATGTGGGTAAAGTAAAGCGCAAAATAATTTAGGAACCGGCAGAGCGATAACTTCTAAAGGCTCATAGCTTTTGATGAGCGTAAAACCCCCGAATAAAGCTGGCGCAACATTATCCGCATGGCCGTGTCCGCAGGCTAAGGCCTCTCCTTCCATGGCAAATGGCAATAGCTCCATTTTACTTAAAGGCTGACCTAATAATTCGTTTGCAGCAAATAAGCCTGCAACCGCACTTGCCGAACTGGAGCCTAATCCGCTGCCCATTGGCATTTTTTTAATCAGTTTGATGTTTAAGCCTACATCTTCTCTTCCAATATGCTTTAAAAAACTTATAACGCCAGCGCTTACCGTATTTTTTTGCGGATCCAAAGGTAATTTACCTTCATCACCTTCGATAGAAACAATATTTACACCGGGTTTACTCGAAGTTTCCATCTCCAACTCATCGCCAGGTTCGTTAACCGCGAAACCTAGAATATCAAACCCACAAACAACGTTTGCAACAGTTGCAGGGGCAAAAACTTTTATCGATTCTTTTTTCATAAAGCCTCATCCTAAATCCTTCTCCGAAGGAGAAGGAATGCTTATTTTGTGGTTGCCTTCGACTCCGCTCAGGCTGACATTAAATTACTCTCACGTTCGCAGTAGAACTTTTTACTTTGAACTTTTTGCTTTCAACTTTATTTAGCCCCTACTTTTACCAAATCAGAGAAAACTCCGGCTGCAGTTACCGCAGCACCAGCGCCCGGACCTTTAACTACCATTTGCGTTTCGTTATAACGCTCTGTTGTAAATGCAATAATGTTATCGCTCCCAGACAAGCTATAAAAAGGATGATCTGCGCCAACCGCTTGCATTCCAATCTCCACTTTGCCGTCTTCCAACTTGCCAATATAACGAAGCACTTTTCCAGCCTTCGCTGCGTCGTTTTTCATCTGCTCGAAATAAGCGTTTTCGTTCTTCAGTTCCTGATAAAAATCGTCAACACTTGTTGCGTTTGCACAGCTTTCTGGGATAATAGCACCTAATTTAACATCTTCGGCTTCAATTTTAAATCCCGAATTACGGGCCAAAATTAACATTTTACGCATAAAATCCACACCGCCTAAATCATCACGAGGATCGGGCTCTGTAAAACCTTTTTCTTGCGCCATTTTAACCACATCGTGGAAATTCGCATCTCCTTTGAAATTATTGAAGATAAAAGAGATAGTTCCTGATAAAATAGCTTCAATTTTAGATATTTTATCCCCACTGATGATTAAATCATTTAATGTTTTAATAATTGGCAAACCAGCACCCACATTAGTTTCGTAGTAAAAATCTACACCATGCTTTTGAGCAGTTTCTTTTAGTTCAGCAAAAGCGGCATACTTACCAGAATTAGCAATCTTATTACACGTAACTACAGATATGCTTGCTTCAAAAACTTCTTTGTAAAATTTAGAGGGATCCGGACTTGCGGTATTATCAATAAACACGCAGTTAGGCAGGTTTAACGCTTTCATTTGTTCAACAAATTTTGCTAAATCTGCTGCTTCATCCGAACCTGCTAAAGCTTCTTGGTAAGTATTTAAATCAATCCCATTTGGATCAATCAGCATTTTTTTTGTGTTGATTAAGCCTAAAATTTGGATGTTGATTAGGTTATTTTTAGCTAAAAACTCTTTATGTTCGTTAATCTGCTTAAAAAGTTCTTTCCCTATATTTCCTACACCAACGGCAAAAACATTTAGTGTCTTCTGTAACTCAGCAAAAAACGCATCGTGTACGGCATTTAAAGCCTTTGACAAATCATCGTAAGGGATAATTACGGATATATTAAATTCTGACGAACCTTGTGCAATTGCAACCACATTTACGCCGTTTCGGCCTAAGGCATTAAACAGTTTCCCTGAGATGCCCGGCATTTTTTTCATGTTTTCGCCCACTATTGCTAAAACAGAAAGGTTTGCCTCAATTTTTACAGGTTCTAGTTTACCCGCAAGCAGTTCTAACTCAAACTCATTTTCGATTAAAGCTTTAGCTTTAAGCGCATCAGCCGGGTTAACCGCAAAAGTGATGGAATGTTCTGACGATGACTGGGTGATCAAAATAATGTTTACCTGCTCTCGAGAAAGCAAAGAGAATAATCGCCCACTAAAGCCTGCTTTGCCCACCATTCCGCTACCTTGAATATTGATGATACTGATATGGTCCACCGAAGAGATTCCTCTGATGATGGTTTGTGATGGCTTTAAATCATGTCTGATAAAAGTACCTTCAAACTCTGGTTCAAAAGTGTTTTTGATCACAATAGGAATCATCTTTAAAAACGCAGGAATCATCGTTGGTGGGTAAATTACTTTCGCACCAAAGAATGAAAGCTCCATTGCTTCTGTATACGAAAGTTCTTCCATCGAAAAAGCCTTCTTTACCCGGCGTGGATCGGCAGTCATCATCCCGTTTACATCTGTCCAGATTTCAATTTGTTTAACATTTAAAGCTGCGCCAATAATTGCAGCGGTATAATCACTCCCTCCCCGACCTAAAGTGGTAATTTGGTTACGGTTGTTGCTGGCAATAAATCCGGTTACCACCACCAAATTGTCTTTTTGATGCTCAAAGTAATCCTGAAGTAAATGATTAGTCTGGCTAAAATCTATTTTAGCGTTCCCAAAACTATCATCAGTTTTGATCACAGTTGTCGCATCTAAAAATTCAGTCTCTGGTTTTATATTTCTAAGAATACGGCTCAACATAAAAGCCGAACTTTTTTCCCCGAAACTTAAAACTGCATCTTTAGTTTTTGGGCTCAGTTCTTTTAAAGCAGAAACACCGTTTAAAACATCTTCTAAAGCCTGAAAGTATAATTTAAGTTTAGTAATTACCTGGTTTTGCTGTTGCAAAGCCACCAATTCTTTGATCACATTAAAATGTCTTTTTTCTAACGCTGTAAGCGCTAGTGAAAAATCTTTCCCCTCAATAGCGTCTTCAGCCATTTGCAGTAATTGGTTGGTTACCCCAGCCATGGCAGAAACCACTACCACAATCTGCTCGTTTTGGTCTAAGTTAGATTTTACAACTGCCACAAGGGCTTTTAAAGCTTCCACGGAACCTACGGATGTTCCCCCGAATTTTAGAATTTTCATCTCGAAATATTAAAAAAAAACGCCTCCCGTTTTATCGGAAGGCGCTGAATATGCTATTTTAAAACCATAAACTACCTTCCGTTACGCTAAAAGCGTTGTGGTTGTTGTAGTATATGTGTTTGTAAGAATCATTTTTTTGAATTTGATAGCCCAAAGCTAATGTTTCAATTTTTAATTGCAAATTTTTAAACGATATTTATTCTTTAAACTTGCTGTTTGAAACTGCCTTAATATGATCAACATAATTGCCACACCTATGCCTATCTTAATATGAACGGACTGAATTTTCTTTCTTCTAAAGGAGAAATGGGGACCCTCATTAGGGAAAAGGATTGGTCCAACCATCCTTTAGGGAATCCTATTGAGTGGCCTCAAAGTTTAAAAACAACCCTTAGTATTATTTTAAATTCTAAGTTTCCTAAGTTTTTATTTTGGGGAGAAAACTTGCGCTGCTTTTATAATGATGCTTATCGCCCCAGTTTAGGAGTTGATGGAAAACATCCTACTATATTAGGACAGGAAGGAGAAAAAGCATGGCCAGAGATTTGGGGCATCATTAAACCCATGATGGATAGTGTTTTTGAGACCGGCGAGGCCACTTGGAGCAAAAATCAGCTGATCCCGTTTTATAGAAATGGCAAAATTGAAGATATTTATTGGACTTTTAGTTACAGTCCTATTGTTGATGAAGAAGGCAAAATCGCAGGTATTTTTACGTCATGTGTTGAAACTACCATAGAAGTAAACAGCAGAAAAGAGCTTGAAAAAGTAAACCAAAGATACCACGATAACATTATGCATGCACCCGCCGCAATGTGTGTGCTCAGAGGTAAAAGCCATGTAGTGGAAATTGCCAATGATTTAATGCTGGAGCTTTGGGGAAAAACTACCGAAGATGTTTTAAACAAACCTGTTTTTGAGGGGCTTCCAGAAATTAAGGGACAGGGATTGGAAGCTATTATGGATGAGGCCTACTATTCGGGGAAAAAGTTTGAGGCCAACGAAAGACCTGTTATCTTGCCACGGAACGGAGAGCTTAAGCAATTTTACTTGAATTTTGTTTACGAACCTATTAGAGATGCAGACGGCAAAGTGGATAGTATTGTAGCAATTGCCACTGACGTAACATTCTCAGTTTTAGCTCGGCAAAAGATTCAGGAAAGCGAAGAAAGGTTAAATTTAGTGATTGAAGCAACTGAATTAGCCGTTTGGGAACTTGATTTGAGAACACAACAAACCATACATACCGAAAGGTACGCTCAAATTTTTGGATTTAATAGTGTAAATGACGCAAAACGGGAGGATATTGTAAAACAGATACATCCCGAAGATAGAATTGCCAGAGACACTGCTCACAAAAACGTTTTAAAAACAGGTTTTTTGAAGTATGAAAGCCGTATCATATGGAATGACGGCAATATGCGTTGGATTGACGTAAATGGAAAGCTTTTTTATGACCAAGACAATCAGCCCCTTAAAATTATTGGCACCGTACGGGACATTACTAAGGAAAAAAATTTCGAGCAAGATTTAATTGACAGGGAAGAGAAGTTTAGGCTATTGGCTGATGAAATGCCACAATTTGTTTGGACAAGTAATGCTGAGGGACGCCTAAATTATTTCAATAAATCTGTTTATAAATATGCAGATTTGGATGAGTATATTTTGGAAAGTAATGAATGGTTTACCATTGTGCATCCGGAAGACCGGGAAGAGAACGTTAGGATTTGGAAGAATTCAATAACCACAGGAAAGGATTTTTTATTTGAACATCGTTTTAGACGTAAAGACGGTGAATACCGATGGCAATTAAGTAGGGCTAAGGCATTGCGTGATGCCAATGGCAGTATTACGATGTGGGTTGGAACAAGTACGGACATACAGGAAATTAAAGAACTTGACGAGCAGAAGGATTATTTTATAAGTATGGCCAGCCATGAACTTAAAACACCCATTACTTCTATAAAAGGGTACATCCAACTTTTGGAAAGCAAATACAGAAATGCAGAAGATCCCTTTCTAAAAAATTCATTGAAAATTGTGCGTAAACAAATTGAAAATCTAACAACATTGGTGGTAGATTTATTGGATGTTTCTAAAATAAGAACCGGCAGTTTACAGCTCAGAAAAAGTCAGTTTAACATTAACAACTTAATAACCGAAGTGATATCTGAGATTCAGCACATTAACCCGCATAACGAAATTAACTTTAATGCAGATAAAAAAATTGACATAAATGCGGATGAGGAAAGCATACGCCAGGTAATTATCAACTTTTTAACCAACGCTGTAAAGTACTCGCCAAACGCTAAACAAGTGACCGTTAGCTTAAAGGCAAACGAGGATGAACTAACGGTATGCGTTACAGATGCAGGCATTGGTATAAGTGCAGAAAACCAGAAAAAGATTTTCGACCGATTTTATAGGGTTGAAGGCAAAAATGAAAAAACCTTTCCCGGTTTTGGGATTGGCCTCTTCATTGCAGCAGAAATCA
>DASSWV010000460.1:0-5676 GCA_035704545.1 Pelobium sp. | reverse complement strand
TAAATAAAGGTAAAATGGTGGCAAATGACACTTTAACCGGACTATTACACACGCATCAAGAAAAAACGTTGGAGCCTATTTTTGTGAAGCTGACGAAAAATTAAGTTCTCAAATCAAATTAGAAATCAATGTTTACCATTTATAAAAAAGAACTCTTCGCTTACCTCAATTCACTTGTAGCTTATATTACCATTGGTGTTTTTTTAGTGGTTTTAAGTCTTTTGCTTTGGGTTTTCCCTGATACCAGTGTGTTGGAATACGGTTACGCCAGTTTAGATAGCATGTTTAGCACAGTGCCTTTTTTGTTTATGTTTTTAATTCCGGCAATTACCATGCGTACTTTTTCCGAAGAAAAAAGAGAAGGAACTTTTGAGCTTTTAGCAACTCGCCCGCTAACCGATTGGCAGATTGTTTTAGGTAAATACTTCGCTTCCTTAACCTTGGTTTTATTTGCTTTACTGCCTACTTTGGTTTATTACATTTCTGTTTACCAGCTGGGCGTGGTAAAGGGGAATATAGATTCTGGAGCCGTTATTGGTTCTTACATCGGTTTGTTTTTGTTAGGAGCCTCCTTTGTTGCGATAGGTATTTTTTCATCATCGCTCAGCAAAAACCAAATCATTGCTTTTACCATTGCTATTTTTTTAAGTTTTTTCGCTTTTAGTGGATTTGATTCGATCAGCCAGATTTTATCCTTCCAAAAATTTGATACCGTGTTGATTAATTTGGGGATCAATGAACACTATCAATCTATTAGCAGGGGAGTTTTAGATTCTAGAGATTTAATATACTTTTTGAGTGTGATTGCTTTTTTTCTACTGATTACCAAAACAATTTTAGGAGGTAGAAAATGGTAAATCAACAAAGAAAGAAAGATATTCTGCAATTAATAATTGCTTTGATGGTGATTGTTGTTTTAAACGTGATCTCGCAATTTGCTTTCACCCGGATAGATTTTACCAAAGAAAAACGTTACACCATTTCTCCGGTAAGTATTCAGATTTTAGAAAATTTAGAAGAACCCGTAACCATTACAGTTTTTTTACAAGGCGAGTTTCCATCAGGATTTAAACGTTTACAGCGGGCAACCAAAGATTTATTGATTGATTATAAGGCTTATGCTGGGGGTAATATCCAGTTCGAATTTGTAAATCCATTAGACGGTAAAAACCAGCAAGAGCAAGAAGAGGTTTATCAGCAATTGAGCGTAAAAGGGATTGAGCCTACCAATCTTAGTGTTAAAACAGAATCGGGCCTAAGCCAAAAAGTTATTTTCCCCGCTGCCATGGTTGCTTTTGGCAATCAGGATATAGCTGTAAGTTTACTGCAAAACCGAATTGGCGTTTCACCCGAAGAAGTTTTAAATAACTCTATCCAAAATTTAGAATATGCTTTTTCATCAGCGATAAAAAAGGCCGTTTCAGGCGGTAAACCACGAGTTGGCTTTACAGAAGGAAACGGAGAATTGAGCGATTTGGAACTACAAGACGCGATGAACTCATTAGCGGACGGCTACGAAGTGGGACGTATTAATTTAACAGATATTACCAGTAGTGGTTTGGAGAAACTGAAAGTGATGATCATCGCAAAACCGGAAACGGGTTTTTCTGAAATCCAAAAATATAAAATAGACCAATTTTTAATGCGTGGCGGAAAAATCATCTGGAGTATTGACCAAGTTAATGCCGATTTGGACAGCATGAGAAATGGCGCTCGCCAAGAACAATTGGCTTTTCCAAAGAAATTAAACTTGGACGACCAGCTTTTTACCTACGGAGTGCGAATCAACTACGATTTGGTGGGAGATATGAACTGTGCACAAATACCAGTAAATGTGGGTTCTTTAGATGGTCAGCCACAAATACAATTGCTCCCATGGTTATTTTATCCTATAATTATGCCGGTAAGTGCCCACCCCATGGTTAAAAATTTGAATGGTATTAAAACTGAGTTCATCAATACCATTGATCCTATATCCGTAGCAAACGTAAGACATACCACCTTGTTGACTACTTCTCCTTTTAGTAGGCAACTGGAAACCCCAACAATTATTTCTTTAAAAATGATTGAGAGCACACCGGATCCTAAGAAATTTCAAAGTGTGCCCAAGCCAGTTTGTATGCTGTTAGAAGGTAGTTTTAAATCTAATTTTTATACACAAGCTATTCCCAATGGTGCAGATTTAAATGCTGAAACAATTAGAAAAAGCGTATTTACCAAGATGTTAGTATTTAGTGATGGAGACGTTTTTAAAAGCCAAACGAGTGGTAAAGATGGGTCGGTTTTTCCCTTAGGTTATGATAAATATAGCCAGCAAACTTATGGAAATAAGACTTTTCTGCTGAATGCAGTCGACTATCTTACAGATGATTCGGGTTTAATTTCGCTAAGGTCGAAAGAAATTAAATTAAGGTTGTTAGATAAAGGGAAAGTAGTTGCCGATAAGCTCCAATGGCAGTTGATTAATACATTAATTCCGCTAATAATTTTAATCTTTTTCGGAATTTTTCAACATCTTTATCGCAAAAGAAAGTATGCAGCTTAAAATGCCTATTTTTGATTTTTAAAAGCCTTAAACAAACAAGACAATAAGATGAGATTCATTGTTTCTACGTCAACATTATTAAAACACTTACAAGCTGTAAGCGGAGCATTAAGTAATAGTGCAGTTTTACCTATTCTCGAGAATTTTTTATTTGAGATCAGGGATACTACATTGGTGATTTCCGCTACAGATTTGCAGACCAGCATGACTACTTCTTTGCCCGTAGAGTCTAAAGAAGTTGGTAAAATAGCTGTTCCATCAAAAATATTATTAGATACATTAAAAACCTTACCCGAGCAACCAATTGCTTTTTCTGTTGATGATGCAACTTTCGCTATAGAAATTAGCGCAGGAGATGGAAAGTATCGTTTAAGTGGAGAAAATGGCGAGGATTTCCCTAAAATACCAACTGTTGAAGACGCCTCATCGGTTAACTTGCCGGCATCTGTTTTGGCAGAAGCAATCAATAAAACAATTTTTGCGGTAAGTAATGATGAACTGCGTCCGGCAATGACTGGTGTTTTTTGTCAGTTATCCCCACAAAATGTTACGTTTGTGGCAACCGATGCGCATAAATTGGTAAGGTACAGACGGAACGATGCTAAGGCAGAAGAAGCAACTTCATTTATCCTACCTCGTAAGGCGTTAAACCTTTTAAAGTCATCAATCCCTGCAGAAGATATTAACGTATCAATCGAGTATAACTCAACCAGTGCGTTTTTCAAGTTTGCGAACATCAACTTAATTTGCCGATTAATTGACGAGCGTTATCCAGATTATGAAGCTGTAATTCCGCAAAACAACCCAAACAAATTAACGCTAGAAAGAGCACTGTTTTTAAATTGCTTAAAAAGAGTGGTTATTTTCGCAAATAAAACCACACACCAAGTTCGTTTAAAAATAACTGGTTCAGAGTTGAATATTTCATCAGAAGACATTGATTTTGCAAACGAAGCTCATGAACGCATTAGCTGTCAGTTTGATGGCGAGGATATGGAGATTGGTTTTAACGCTAAGTTTTTGATTGAGATGTTAAACAACTTATCAGGCGAAGAAATTACCATTGAAATGAGTACGCCAAACAGAGCGGGAATTTTATTTCCAAGTATAAAGGATGCAAATGAAGATATTTTAATGTTGGTAATGCCGGTAATGCTAAATAACCACGCATAAGTATCAATTATTAAATTATTTAATTGGCTTGGTATAATAAACTGAGCCATTTTTTGTTTGATAGCAATACAAAACATGGTTAAAACCTTAAAATATTTTTCGATGCTTACGCTGGGCTTTTGCTTATTAGTGAGTTTGTTCTCTGGTTGTGAACCTGTTGGCGAGGAACTGCAACAAGGAGAAGCTAATTTGAGGATTATAAACGCAGTTCCAGAAAATAAGGAATATAGTTTTTATATCAACGATACCTTAAAAACAGGTCAGGCTTTAAAATTTGGAGAAGCAAGTGCATATTTAACTGTTGCTGCGGGTACAAATAGTGTTTACACCAGTGTTAACGATGTGACAGTCCCTAACACAGACATTGATCTTTTCTTGAGTAAAAGCACAAAGTACACCTTATTTTTAGCTGGTTTAGCATCAAAAGATTCATTAATTTATGTCTCTACTTTAGATAGAAATTTAATTTTATCTGACACTATGGCAACCGTAAGGTTTATAAACGTTTCTCCTGATGCGGCTAACCTAAACCTTGTGTTTCAGAAAGATTTGGTGGATAGCGTTAACGTAATAAGCAGTATCAATTATAGATCTTCATCGCAATACGTTAGAATTAAGCCTTTAAATTACTTTTTACGGGTTAAGCAGCCCGCAAGATCTGAGCGATTGGCGAACCTTGACAATTACAAACTAGAAGCTGGTAAAATCTACACCTTCTGGACAAAAGGCCTATTGAAAGGGGACGGCGAGTACGCTTTAGAGCTTAAAGTTCTTAAAGATAATTAATGACAAACAAAATTAATTCATAAATCAAATCATTTAAAAATAGTCAAAGCGATTCATTAGCTTTGCGCAAAAAAAACGTGGAAGTACTACATCAGATTATCGATTTCATCATTCATATTGATGTTCATTTAAGTGAAATTATCAGAGATTACCGGGTTTGGACTTATCTGATTTTATTCTTAATTATTTTTGCCGAGACAGGTTTTGTGGTAACGCCGTTTTTGCCTGGCGATTCTTTACTAATTGCAGCAGGCGCATTGGTTTCTGTAGGAGATACAGGGATGAACATTTACCTTTTAGCGCTTCTTTTGGTTATTGCCGCAATAGTAGGAAATACGGTAAATTATGAAATAGGTAGATATTTGGGGATAAGAGTATTTAAACCCCATAATAAGATACTGAAGTATGAGTATTTAGAACAAACACAAACTTTTTTCTTAAAACACGGGGCTAAAGCAATTATTATAGGAAGATTTTTACCTGTTTTAAGAACAGTGGTGCCTTTTGTAGCCGGTATAGGTAAATTGGATAGGATGAGATTCAACTACTTAAATGTGGTTGGGGGTGTCATCTGGATTGTTTTACTTCTTTTTGCTGGATACTTTTTGGGCCAGTTTGAGTTCTTCAAGAACAACTTTTCTATGATTATATTGATTGTGATTGTGATTACGCTTTTGCCTGCGGTATACGCTGGTTTTGCTAGCAGGTTTCCGAAAAAAACGGTATAAGCGGTCTTCAAGTTGATTCTATATAGATTTGGGTTCGGGGTGGTTAGTGGGTGTTTATAATGTCTACTTCGCTGAACCCAGGTCTGCTTAACTTAAATAAACCCCATCTTCCTCCTTGTTTTCGTCAAGCATTACATACACGTGTTCTTTTAAAACAGTGGATAACTCTAGGCCGACAAAATCTGTAGCTACGGGGAAGTTCTTATGACTTCTGTCGATAAGTACTACAGAGCGTAATTTTTTGAGTGGGATATTTAAAAACACACCCAGTCCATACGCTAAAGTACGTCCGCTGTTTAAAACATCATCTACCAAAACAATCACTTTATTTTCACAGTTTTCGATTGGGATGTCAATTGCTGATTCTAATTTTGAACTATCTTTGTTAAGTTCTAGCTTAACGATGGTGATCTTTAATTTAGATATTTTAGAAAGCACTTTTTC
>DASSWV010000443.1:0-3337 GCA_035704545.1 Pelobium sp. | reverse complement strand
TTGACTTCGATATTCAACCCATATTTTTGTACCTTTGTGTTTTAAATTATTACTTCCATGACTACGTTAACTATAAAAATAAACGAACGCACTAAAGCCGGAAAGTCTTTTATGGCATTAGTCGAGTCATTTTCAAAAGAGGGTGACGGTGTTGAAATCATCTCGGATAAAAAAAGCAGTTACAATCCTGAATTTGTGAAAATGATAAAGGAAGCTGAGGCAAATCCTGTCCGTATAAAAGTAGATCCAAAAAATGTATGGCAAAGTTTGAAATAGTTTTAACTGAAAAAGCCAACAAGGATTTACAAGCAATAAGAAAAAGTGGTAATAAGGCTACTATTAATAAAATTGATAAAATTTTTCTCGAATTAGAAGAGCACCCACGAACGGGTACAGGAAAGGTTGAAGCATTAAAAGATAATCTTTCGGGTTATTGGTCACGAAGACTAAACCAAAAAGACAGATTAATCTACAAAATAGAAGATGAAATAGTTATTGTAACTGTAATCTCTGCACAAGGACACTATTCTGATAAATAAAATCTCCAATTTTCTTGGCAAAAATTCAGATAAATGCAAATCGCATATACCAGCTTGTGTTATTATTGCAAAGATTTTTCTTCTCTAAGTCGAGATGATAATTAATAACTTACCTTTGCGCAAATGACATCAGAAAACATTACCCCATATAAAGACCAAAAGGTTGCAAAAAAAGAACAGGTGGCCACCATGTTCAATAATATTTCAAAAACTTACGATTTTTTAAACCATTTTATGTCGCTTGGCATTGATATCATCTGGCGTAAAATGGCGATAAAAGAGCTTTTGAAAGATCAACCACAAACAATTTTAGATGTTGCCACAGGTACTGGGGATTTTGCTTTTGAGGCACTGGAAATTTTGAAACCCAAGAAAATTGTGGGCGTAGATATTTCTGAAGGGATGCTCGCCATTGCTAAAGAAAAAATCATCAAACGTAAAAAATCAGATGTTTTTGAAGTTAAACTTGGCGATTCAGAAAAACTGCTTTTTGAAAATGATAGTTTCGATGCCGTTACTGTGGCTTACGGCGTAAGAAATTTCGAGAATCTGGAGAAAGGCATTGCAGATATGCTCCGTGTTTTAAAACCCGGTGGGAAAGCGGTAATCTTAGAATTCTCGAAACCTAAGGCATTCCCAGTAAAACAGCTATATAACTTCTATTTTAAACATATAACACCAACTATCGGAAAAGTTTTTTCAAAAGATGCCAGCGCTTACACTTACCTGCCGGAGTCTGTAAATGCTTTCCCCGATGGTAAAAGTTTTACAGATTTGATGGATAAAGTAGGGTATAAAAATACCAAATCCCGCCCCTTAGCGTTTGGGATTTGTTCTATATACACCGGCATTAAATGATTAAAATAAAAGCATTTAGTTGTTTTATTCTTTCAGTTTTATCTTTAAATACCTTTGCACAAGGTAATTATGGTGGTGGTGTTGATGATCAAGATCTGCATTTTGGCTTTGGCTTTCAGTACATCAGTTCCGAATATAAGATTCAAAGATTTTCGGATTGGCGAAAGCCTTTTCCAGAATTTGCAAACGACCCAAACAAGGGTTTAAAAAGTATCCGGTCTATACAAAATCCAGGTTTCGGAATTGGTTTCGTGTCTGATTTATATATTACACCTAATTTAAACTTAAGGTTTACTCCCGCTTTCGTTTTTGTGGATAGAATCATTGATTACGAATTTAACGACGGCGAATCCTACGATCGAAAAAATCTTAAATCGCCGGAAGGTTTTACGCGTAGAACTGTAAACTCTACCATGTTTGATTTTCCGCTGGGTCTAAAGCTAAAATCAGACCGACGAAATAATTTCAGAGCTTATATCTTGGCCGGAATCAAGTATGGTATTGATATTGGTGCAAAAAAGAACGCCGACGATGAAGGCGATATCACTATACAAAAGCAGCTTAAAAACGATAAAGGTATATTATCTTACGATGTAGGAATCGGCTTCGACTTGTATTTCGAGTACTTTAAGCTTTCGCCGGAAATTAAGTTAAGCAACTCCATAAAAAGTATCTTAAAAAGAGAAGACCATCCTTACAGCAGTCCCATTGAAAAACTATACTTAAGAAATTTTGTTTTTAGTTTGTATTTTGAATAGAGTTTTATTTAAACAGGCTTTTAATGTGTTTTTTCCTAAATGACATTTTTAACCATAAAGGGACATAGATTTTATCCCTTAATCCTGCAACTTTCCTTGTAAAGATGCCTAAGGGCATAAGATAGGGACATATAACCTATATGTAAGATTTATCTTCCTATTTATTTAATGACCCTTTTAAAAATATTGCTATCTATGTGGTTTCATTTTTAAACAGCTCCTAAGTATTTTGTATTTCTTATATTTGTTTATACAACGCATTTAAATTTTAAAATGATGGAAAGCATAACTATTTATCCAAAAAATGAAAAACAGAAATCTTTGTTAGAATCCTTGTTTGCAGAAATGAAAGTTCGTTTTAAGGTAGAACATGATGATACGGAAATGAGCAAAGAAGAGTTTTTTGCGAAAATTGATAGAGCTAAAGAGCAGGTCAAAAGAGGAGAGGTGTATGAATTAACCCCGGAATTGAAGGCAGAACTTTTTAAAAGTATTCTATGAAATACAAAGTAGCTTTATCGGTTGATGCAAAACGAGATGTTAAAAAACTTGAAAATCAGGTGATAAGAAACTTTTAAAAAAACTTTATTCATTCTTAGATGAATTGGAAGAGCACCCTACCTCTGGAACCGGCAAGCCCGAACAGCTAAAACATTATGAGTTGCCAACATGGTCCAGAAAGATTTCTGATAAGCATCGCTTGGTTTACCAAATTGAAGAAGAAGTAGTAACGGTATTAGTGCTTTCCACTTGGGGGCATTACGATGATAAATAAACCAACCCAACTGTGTTTTCCGTTTGCTTGGATAAATGGATGGATATATACAAAATATAATTATATAATATGTCATCAATTCAAAATATTGCATTAATAACCGGCGCAACTTCCGGAATTGGCGAAGCCTGCGCAAATATTTATGCGGAAAACGGATTCAACTTAATTATTACTGGTAGGAGGGCAGATCGGCTGAAAAGGCTTAAAGAAAACCTTGAAGCCAAATTTAAGATACGGGTAATCACTCTTAACTTTGATGTAAGCGATAGAAATACAGTTGAAGAAAAACTCAATAGTCTAAGTTCAGATTTTAAAAAAATTGATGTTTTAATCAATAATGCAGGTTTAAGTAAAGGGTTTGATGCTTTCCAAGATGCAGATTTAAACGACTGGGAAACCATGATTGA
>DASSWV010000420.1:0-4275 GCA_035704545.1 Pelobium sp. | reverse complement strand
ATCAGGTGTGGTGCGATGGATGTATAAAACCGGGTCTTTTTTAGCTGTTTCTACATCCGGACGGATATTTACCACATTCAAAGCAGTTTGCATATCCATACCAGATAAAACCAATCCTTTTCCGAAACGATGTGATTTTACGCTTTTACCATTGATGTTTCCCCATAAAGCCGAAGCTAATTCTTTAACTTTAGCGTCTGCTTTTGGGTAATTTTCTAAGCTTGGGGAACGGCTTGGCGCAGGGCCTAAAACGGTAGCTCCTTGTGCCACCAAGTCTGTTAGTTTTTGTAAAAGCTCTGGGCGCATGGTCTCCAATTTTGGCAACACAAGTATTCCGTAATTCATGCCGTCTGCCAAATAAATTCTTCCGTTTTCAACCTTCTGTATGCGTTTGATTACTTCTGCATTGATGTAATCAAAAGAATAACCTTTTGGCAAAGCAGGGTCTGTTACACCGGTCATCTTTGGCGCATCTTCTCCAATAAAATAAGCTACATCTGCAACGTATTTACCTTGTTGAAGCATAAAATTGCACCTTTTTAAATAATCAATAAACAAATCTAAATAGCTAAACCAAGTATTATTTCGGTTAAACTCGTTACCAAACCAAGCATTAATACCGGGCTTTCTTTCATCTGGTTGTTGGATGTAAACATGCAGTAAGGTATTGTTGATTCCCTCTGTAAAAAAACGGTCGCCACGCTGTTTCATCACTTCTGGGTAACGGCCAAAAGTTTTACCAGCCGCCGTGAAAGACTCTGCTGATACTTTTGTTTTTCCGTAAATGTGGGCTGCAGAAGAAGCTGCTCTATTTTCGATATTTCCTAATTCGCCTTCGCTCCAAAACTCGCCTCCAATCTCATCAGACTGACCACCATACTGCAAAAATTCTCCTGGGAAACCCCAATGTCCGTAATTTTCTAACCAAGTTGTTAAGCCATTTTTATGACTTACCTCTCTTAAACCACCTACATAATCATAGGCTACTCTGTCTGCAATAAAACGTCGCAAATCCCAGAGAAACCGATCCGACATTTCTTGGCTACCAATTACTTTTCCTTCTAAAGTTGGTAAGTACGGAAGTGGGCTGTAGCCGTAATTAGCCTGAAACTTCTCCAACATATCGTCTGTCCAGTTTTGCCCACCAGTTTCATAACTGTCTTGTACCACCACTTTCCAAGTTTTACGGTCTTCTGCCGGAATTCTTCTTTGTATTTCGCCTAAGAAAGCATCAAAATGGCTTGCAACATGCACTTTACTCATTTTATCGATTTCTAACCCGGTTGCTTCTGGCGATGCAGGGCCGTTAGTTACTCCGGTTGGCGCCATCCCCATCCTTAAAATTGCCCAGTCTCCACTCGGCACATCCCACTTTAAAACACCGTTGACATCCATAAATTGGGTAAGGTCAATCACTTCGTTCGGGTTAATCATTAAACTATTATCTGTTACGATAGGTTGTTGTGGCCATTGATATTCTTTCCAATAAGGCAGTGGAGAAGGAAACATTTTAGCCAAGGATTTTTCGCTGTATCTTTCTAAAATTGGAGATGAGGAAAGCACTAATTCTTTAATCCCAAATTTTGGTGTTGTTTTTCTTAGAATTACCCTAAACTTTTTAGCTACAGTTGCTGGAACAGAGATAGAAACTGGGGCAAATGGCTTAAAACCAACATTTAAATTGATGTTTTTTCTTTCGATTACAAATTCTGCAACCGGAATGTAATTTCCATTAACTTCTACCAAAACCTGTGCATTGCCTTGCATGCTAAACTCGGCAGGTAAAACATTGATACTTCTTAAAATGAACTCATTTTTAGCTTCAAAATCGATGCTAACTTCATCGTTATTTATCAAAGCAACATGAGTTGCTGTGTCCTTATCGAACATTAGTTTCACATCTTTTAGAGATGAGGAGATTATGGTATTATTATCGGCAATATTGCTTTGGTAAGCTTTCGGAGTTTTAAAGGCTAAAACTTTCACATCTTGAAAATTTGCGGTGGGCATTGGTAATGTTATAGATGCCTTTAGCGGGCCTTTAATCAAAGTTTCTGAGGAAGTGAGGTAGCGCATTGCCTCGGTGGTTTTAACCCAAGGTCCGCCAGATTGGCTCCAACCCGGGCTGTTGAAAATACCGATCTCTATGTTTAATTCCGTTGCTGTTTTAAGTGCAGTATGTAAAATATCCCACCACTCCTCAGAAAACATTTTCACATTGCCATAGGGCACACCATCAATACCAATATTGCCAATAAAAGCCCGGTTGATGCCTACGCTTTTCATAGCGTGAAGGTCTTTAACAACACCTTCTTTAGAGATATGGTCAGAAATCCAATACCAATACACGCTGGTTTGTATGCTATCTGGCGGTTTTATAAAACTTGCTTCCAAACCAGTAATGGGCTTATTTACAATCTTTTTATCTTTATTTACATTACAAGCGATAAATACCACTGTTAGTAAAAAAAGCACAACTATTTTGAAAGAATATTTCTGAACGAAAAAAGAAGAAGATCTCATCATTTTTAACATTATTTAGATTTTTTGTATTTGTTAGAAAGTTCGGCAGGCATTGCTGAAGGTGTATAAAGCGCACCGCTTCCCCTATCTCCTTGCGGTTTATAGTTTGGGTCTTCTTTTGTGCTTTCTGGAACGTAAGTGTGGGTTCCGCTTTCCGTTTTCCACCAGTTTAACCAGTTGGTTTCTAATTTCGCCACTAATTTTGGATGGTTTTGAACGATGTTATTAACCTCATACGGGTCTTTTTTGATATTATATAATTCCCATCCTCCTCCATCAACTTCGGCTAAAGTCCATTTGTTTGTACGTATTGCCCGGTTATCCATGTACTGAAAATACATGGGGTTGGTGGGTTTAAAACATTTTCCGTTGAGTATATTTAAAAAGCTTTTTCCGGATAAGGAGTCTAAAATGTGATCAGTTTTGTTTTTGGAGCTTACTATATCTAAAACAGTAGGCACTACATCAACAATATGCAAGGGTGCTGAAATAATGGCATTCGATTTTTTAAACACACTTGGTCCCCAAGCAATAGCGCCAGTTTTTACACCGCCACCATGCTGACTAATTTTATAAAGCCTGAACGGAGCAACCGATGCATAAGCCCAACCTGTACCGGGTTGATAGTTAGAATTAGGATCGCCGGGCAGTAACCCTTGTTTTAACATCGCTTTATCCACTACAGAAAAAGAATCTGTTCCGTTATCACTGATAAAAATAATGAAGGTATTGCTTGCTTGTCCATTGGCTTTAATTACCTCCATCAATCGCCCTATCCCTTTATCCATTCGCTCTACCATTGCCGCATAAACCGACATTCTTAAGTCTTCAAGGTCTTTTTGTTCTGGAGTTAAAGTCTCCCAAGCCGGTAAATTTTGAGGGTATGCAGGAATTGCTGTTCCCGGGTTTACCAAACCTAAATTTATTTGGTTTTTAATACGAGTGTCTCTAACGGCTTGCCAGCCTTTTAAGTAAGTGCCTCTGTACTTCATAATGTCTTCTTTTGGTGCTTGCAAGGGATTATGAGGCGCTTGATAGCTTAAGTACAAAAAAAACGGTTGCTTATCTTCCTTGTTTGTGTTGTTTAAAAAGTCGATAGCTTTATCAGTGAAGGCATCTGTACTGTAAAAATCTGGACCGAAATTGGTAAATGGTGTTTGATTAATTCGGTAATCTTTGCTCCCTTTATAATAGTTGGAAAAACCACCTAAAAATCCAAAGAAATAATCAAAACCTTTATTGTTTGGCTCTCCATCCAAATGCCATTTGCCCACAATACCCGTTTTATAACCATTGGCTTTAAGCTGTTGTGCTATGTTTTTGCTTTTGGTAATTCCTTCGCCGGCTTTTGGCCACCATTTGCCCGTTAAAAAAGAACTTCGCGAGAGAATACACATACTGGCATTGTGCATATTGCTTAATTTAACGCCTTCATTAGCAAGCTTATCCAAATTAGGTGTTTTAATTTCTCCGCCGTAAGCGCCTAAATCGCTATAACCCAAATCATCCGCCACAATAAAAATAATATTGGGCTTCTCCTGAGCTTTTACACCTTTGGAAACAATGCTGATTAGCAATAAAAAAATGATGCTGATTCTTTTCATAACAGATTTAATTTCCATGTTCAACTTAAATATCGGCTGTTATCGTGTACTTCCCTGATGGAAGGTTATGGACTAAACTTTTGTCTACTTTATTATTTTGAGCATCGTTAATTGTCATTTTAGAATAGCTATTCGGGAGATTTATTTC
>DASSWV010000417.1:0-2729 GCA_035704545.1 Pelobium sp. | reverse complement strand
GATCCTTCTAAAAGAATTTTAGGTGAGATGGGCAGGGCTTCCACCATTTTAAGGGATTTGTTAAATGATGAGTTTTCGAACGTTTACGTTGATGACCCTGCCATTTACGAAGAGGTAAAGTCTTACGTTCACGAAATCTCTCCGGAGCTAGAGAAAATTGTTAAATTTTACAAAGGTAAAGAGCCAATTTTCGAACACTTTGGTATAGAGAAACAGATTAAAGGGTCTTTTGGTAAAACTGTTAACCTTGCGGGTGGCGCTTATTTAGTGGTAGAACATACCGAAGCATTACACGTAATTGATGTTAACAGCGGAAACCGTACTGCAAGCCCAGAAAACCAGGAAGAAAATGCCTTCATGGTCAACAAGGAAGCGGCAAAAGAAATTGCTCGTCAGTTAAGATTACGGGATATGGGCGGTATTGTGGTGGTTGATTTCATCGATATGCATAAAGCGCCAAATCGCAAAGATCTTTTTGATTATCTAAAATCAGAAATGCTTTTAGATAGGGCTAAGCATACCATTTTACCTCCGAGCAAGTTTGGATTGGTACAGATCACTCGTCAAAGGGTTCGTCCAGAGATGAATATCGTAACCAATGAAAAATGTCCAAGTTGCGATGGAACAGGAGAAATTAAAGCGAGCATAATGTTGCTTGATGACATCGTAGCCAATTTAGATTACGTGTTAAACGAACAAGCGGAAAAAGGAATCACTTTATGTGTGCATCCTTATATCGAAGCTTTTATTAAAAAAGGATTCATTTCATTGCAGATGAAATGGTTTTTCAAGTACAACCAATGGGTTAAGGTTAAATCGGTATCATCTTACCATTTAACAGAATTCCACTTTTTAAGTGCGAAAGAAGAAGAGATTAAACTATAGTTTTTTCATGATACTTATAAAGCCTGTAGCGAAAGTTACAGGCTTTTTTTGTTGGCAGAGAATATTATCCAACACTATATATACTGTTAAGCAATTAAATTAATTATTTTATATTTGGGCAAGCACTCTACCAATGTATAAAAAGATTAAGAAGTATGTTGAGATCTCTCCTCGCGAATTCCGCGGTATGGTTGTACTTGTTGTAATCCTACTTTTTTGTTACGGTTGGCCTTATTTTTATGAGAAATTAATGGGAGAGCCTCTTAAAATAACCATTGAAACGTTAGCGCCAAAAATTGCTGAAATTGAATCTTTTGACCAAAAGAAAGATGGTTTCTATACCGGAGATAAAACACCAATAGTAGGCGAGCTTTTTGAATTTGACCCGAACAATCTATCGGTTGAAAACTGGAAACGTTTAGGCCTAAGTGAAAAACAAGCGCTCAGCATTAAGAAGTACGAGGCAAAAGGCGGAAAATTTCGAAGACCTGAGGATGTTAAAAAAATGTACTCCATTACCGAAGAAATGTACCAACGTTTGGAGCCATATATTAAAATTCCGGAGCAAAGTCAAAGCTTTAAATCGTATACTGAAAATAAAACGAACAGTACGTTTAAACCAAGAGCTACAGTTAATGTAGAACTGAATAGCGCTGACTCTACCACATTGCTTACGATAAGAGGCATCGGGCCGTCGTTTGCATCTAGGATCATTAAATACAGAGATAAGTTAGGCGGATTTGTTTCTATGAACCAACTGAAAGAGATTTACGGCATTGATTCGGTTAAGTTTGAACAGATGAAGCCACAGGTTAATATTGATCCGCAAAACATCCGTAAAATCGATATCAACAGATGTAATTTAGATGATATCAGGTTTTTTCCGTACTTACGATACAAGCAAGCTAGTGCAATTATTGCTTACAGAACTCAACACGGTAATTATTCGAGTGCCAGAGATTTGAATAAAATTGCGATATTGAACCCCGAACTGATTCAAAAAATTACGCCCTATTTTAAATTTCAATGATTGAAGCTAACATCAAAAAAAGTATACGGGATATACCCGATTTCCCAAAACCCGGGATTGTTTTTAAGGATATTACTCCAATATTAAAAGACCAACAGCTATGTACAGAAATTGTTGATGCTTTTGTTGCTGAACTACAGGGACTAGAATTTGACGCAATTGCTGGTATCGAAAGTCGTGGATTTTTGTTTGGATTAATGCTCGCCAACCGCCTGAAAAAACCTTTTATTCCTATCAGAAAAGCGGGAAAATTACCGTTTAAGACCATCCAGCAGTCCTATAGCCTAGAGTATGGCTCTGCTATTATTGAAATTCACGAAGATGCTTTTGAACCTGGCGCAAAAATATTGATTCACGATGATTTATTGGCCACGGGAGGAACGGTAGAAGCTACTTCCCTACTGATTGAAAAAATGCAAGGCGTAATCGCAGGATTTTCTTTTATTGTAAGTTTGGATTTTTTAGGTGGTGAGGGAAAACTGAAGGGCTTTTCTGAGAATTTTTATACGCTTGCAAAGTATTAAGAAAGACAGATGAAAAAAGAAAATGCTATTCAATTATTTGAAGATAAAAAAGTAAGAACACTTTTTGACGAGGAACAAGAGCTTTGGTACATTTCCGTTATTGACGTAATTGAAGTGCTGACAGGCACAGATCGTCCAAGAAAATATTGGAACGACTTAAAAACAAAATTAAAAAAGGAAGGAAGTGAGTTGTCCGAAAAAATCGGACAACTGAAAATGCAATCGTCAGACGGAAAATTTTATAAAACTGATGTTGCCGATACCGAACAAATTTTCAGGCTTATTCAATC
>DASSWV010000350.1:0-9236 GCA_035704545.1 Pelobium sp. | reverse complement strand
GTTCCCATATTAGCTGATCAGTTCAAGGGTGTTTTTCATGAGCTTTACTCGCAAAAAGATTTTGTTCAAAGGGTGGTGTTAGAGGAGGAGAATAGCTTTTTGAGGACTTTGGAAAACGGTATCAATCGCTTTGAGAAGATGGATGAGATTAGTGGCGAAAAAGCTTTTGAGCTTTACGATACTTTCGGTTTCCCGATTGATTTAACAGAATTGATGGCTCGTGAAAAAGGTTTGACTGTAGATATGCAAGGTTTCGAAACCGAACTCCAAAAGCAAAAAGCCCGTTCAAGAGTAGCAACCGCAGTAGATACAGAAGATTGGATTGTAGTTGCAGAAGCAGAAGAAACAGAATTTGTAGGTTATGATGATTTAGAAACCCACACTCAAATTTTAAAATACCGTAAAGTTACCGCCAAAGGAAAACAACAGTTTCAATTGGTTTTAGACCGTACTCCTTTTTACGCTGAAAGTGGCGGGCAGGTGGGTGATACAGGTTTATTGATAGGAGAGGGCGAAGAAGTTCGGGTTACCGATACCAAAAAAGAAAACGGCTTATTTATCCATATGGTGGATGTTTTGCCTCATCAATTAGGTTCGCAATTTTTAGCGAGAGTAGATTCGCAAAAAAGAATAGAGACAGAAAACAACCACTCGGCAACGCACCTTTTACATGCCGCTTTGAAAATGGTTTTAGGAGACCATGTGAACCAGAAGGGAAGTTTAGTGAACGAAAATATGCTACGCTTTGATTTCTCGCATTTTTCTAAAGTAACGGAGGAAGAAATCAGAAAGATTGAGGGCATCGTAAACGAAAAAATCAGGGCAAATATCGTCTTAAAGGAAGAAAGAAATGTGGCTTATCAACAAGCTTTAGATAGTGGGGTAACTGCGCTATTTGGCGAAAAATATGGCGATTTTGTACGGGTAATAACTTTTGGAGAAGGTTATTCCAAAGAATTATGCGGAGGAACCCACGTTCCTGCAACCGGACAAATCGGTTATTTCAAAATCACTTCAGAAAGTGCCGTGGCCGCAGGAGTCCGAAGAATTGAAGCCATTACCGCCACAAAAGCAGAAACATATATCCACCAGCAAGACGAATTGTTGAAGCAATTGCGAGAATTACTGAAAAACCCTCAGGATTTAGCCAAATCTGTGGAAGCACTGGTAGAGGAGAACAATAGACTGAAAAAAGAAGTCGAAAAAGCGGTCTCAGCAAAAGCATCTGGATTAAAAGACGAGTTAAAAGCAAAAACTGAAAACATCAGCGGCATCAATTTCATTGCTCAAAAAGTAGAGTTGCCCAACGCCGAAGCCATCAAAAATTTAGCATACCAGCTTAAAGATGTGATAGAAAACATGTACTTGGTTTTAGCTGCCGAAATTGACAGTAAACCTTTGTTAACCGTAATGATTTCCGAAAACTTAGTCAAAGAAAAAGGAATGAATGCTGGGAATATCGTTCGGGAGTTAGCAAAAGAGATTCAAGGTGGTGGTGGCGGTCAACCTTTTTTTGCCACCGCTGGAGGCAAGAATGTGGAGGGTTTAGGTAATGCTTTGGTTAAGGCTAAAACGTTTATTCTCCCGTCATCGTGAGGAGGTACGACGTGACGATCTGTAGGCTATGGAAGCTGAACCCCTTTTTCTTTTTTTCGGTGTCCAAGCAGGTCTGTTGCAAACCACCCTGCGTTTTATACTCATTATTATTGAAATCTCCTAGGCTCATTGTCTCCGGAAGGGCTAGTAATATTTTCCTTCAGCTGAAAAAAGTCACCAAAAAAGCCGCCGCTGCGCCGGTTGCTACAAGGGTAGTGCTTTCTTTATCAGTGCCGCAACCGCCAAGGCGGAATTTATCGGTTTACAAAGGTTGTGCTTTTAACTTATCATGTGGGCGCTCTAAATAAAACTTTAGCCTTTTCAGGGCATTCAAAATAAGCTAAAGTTTATATTCAACTGCAAACGCTCTTTTCAGTGTTTTAAAAGGAAGCTTTAATTCCTCCGCTTGTGATTTGATATTCTCAATTACAAAATCACGATTTTTTCCATCAATCAGCAAGGTTTTGAAGTTATTTGAGCTTAAAATAGGCGCTAAATCTACAATTCGGTCGGTGCTTAAAAGCAACCAATCTTGTTTTGTTAATGTTTTGCTAAAACCTGTTTCATCAATTATTTTCAGCGATTTGCCTTCAAAAAAATAGGTTTTTTCTCCCGGCAACTCACTCATACTTAAAAACTGAATATTGTTTACTTGGCAACTATCAAGATATGGTTTTACAGAAAACAGGTAAGTGAGGTCTTCCTTGTGCAAATCGGTCAATACCACTGCACTTCTTCCTTTTACAAACGCTACGGCGGTATTCTTTCTTAATGCAAAGAAATTAACATTCTTTTGCTGAACATGTTGAAGTTTTTTAAAGGATATACTCATTATAAATAAAGTAAGGAAAACCACACTTAGTCTTAAAAACTTGAGATTTTTTAAAGAAAAAATTATCGAGATAACTAGACAGTAAAACAAAATAACTTCGTACTTATTTAACCAAACTTGCGTAACGTTTGCGTGTGGAATTGCTTCAATATATTGAAGACCTGTATTTGTAAAAAGAATGATTTGCTCTAATACAAAGGCAACAATTTGCACTTCTGGTAAAATGCTTGCTAAAAGTAGAAATGCAAAGCCAGAGTACATGATCAAGGTTGCCGGTACTACAATAAACACGTTACTGAGTATAAAATAAACCGGAAACTGATGGAAATAGAATAAACTTAAAGGTGCGGTAGCTATTTGCGCAGCTATGGAAACGGCCATTACCGCCCAAATTGCTTTTAAAATTTTGTTCTCTGGTTTATACCACAAACTTATTTTTGGATATAAATAAATTAAGCCACCAACGGCGATGTATGAAAGCTGAAAGCCAACATTTACTAAACTAAAAGGGTCGTAAAGTAAGATCATAAATGCTGAAACACCTAAAACATTGAAAATATTTACTGAACGGGATTTAGTTCTGGCGATGATAACAAAGCTGATCATTATTGCGGCTCGCGTTATCGAAGGTGCCAAACCTGTTACTAAAGCATAAAACCAAACTAGTGAAATAATAATGACTGCTTTAATGATCCTTAATTTCTTTCTTCTGTTCATAAAACCGAGTAAAAAATTAAGCAATGCGGCAACTATAGCAACATGCATCCCCGAGACTGAAAGCACATGCATTGTTCCGGTATTAGAATAAGTTGTCATTAAATCTCTGTCTAAGGTTTCCCGATAGCCTAAAACCAATGTTGAGGCTACAGCTCGGGCATTGTTATCCTCCAAATAGTGTTTGATTTTGGCAACCTGTTGTTCTCTGAACTTTAAGGCAAATGCTATTAACGGGTTTCCTTTGTTGGTATCGAGTATTGCAATTTGTTTTTGATTGATAAAGGTTTGATGATAAATGTTTTGAAAAGACAAAAACCGACGGTAGTTGAACTCTGCAAAATTGTAAGAGGGTTCAGTTGTTTGATACTTCGATTTTAAAACAATTAAGTCGCCATAATTTAAGCCTAGGTTTTTTGTGCTATCAAACCGAAGCGCAACTAAGAGCTTTCCTGTACTTGCAATGATGTTTTTGTCATTTACATTAGCTTTTACTTTAACGGTAAACCTTGCGATATCACCTTTAACTTTAGGACTTTCATTTACTACCGCAAGTAATTCGTTTGCGTTAAGATTAGAAAAGTGATTTACATGGTTTAGCTCTTTATGCTGATTGGTAATTACAACCCCAGCCATTAGCGTGGTAAAATAGATTAGCAGGCCAGTAAACCCTCTTTTTAAATAAAGTTGAGATCGCTGATAAAAAATAGCAGAAAAGATACTTAAGCCACAAGCACAGTAAAAGATAAATTGCACCACAAAATTTGGTGCAAGGTTTTGACTTATGGAAATAGTTATCCCCAGAATAAAAAACACAACTAGTCGTAAAAAAGGAACTTCAGTTTTGTAATAGGCAACCATACGCTAAAATTGTATCCTTAATTGTAATTTTGCTTCAGAACGGTTATCTCCTTGAATTTCATCTAAGCCCGAGCCCACTGTACTTGCTCCGTTATATTTGGTGTAACTATATTTGGCCCATAAATCTAATCCACGCTTTAAATTGTATCTTAGGTTTGTGTAAAATTTAAGTCCTTGATTTTGAAAGCCCGGGATAGAGAATCCGTAAAGCACATCGTTTTCATAAGCGTAAATTCTGGTATCAAAGCCATCAGTATCAAATAGTGTTAATCGCATATTCCCTGACCATTTTGAACTAAGTGGACTATAGTTTACATCTTGATAGGCTAAAAATCCGAATTTTTTAACGGCACTTTCTTGGTGGTATTCAACTACCTCTAAACGATTTCTTACAGAAAAACTTTTGTTAATTTGATATTGTACTTCTGCCCGGTAGTTTGATTTTTTTTCAAATTCCAAAGTGTTGGTGACAAATCTATTTGGAGAATTTGTTTGTTTATTTTGAAATTGATACCTCAGCGTAAAACGTGTCGACCTATTTGGTATATAATTAAACTGACTTAAAATTTCGTAACCGCTTGATGGTGCATCAACCCCAAACTTTAACCACGGAAACTTAAATAGATCCGTATAGAAATCTAGTCCGAATTTTCTGTTTGGCTTAATCTGCAATCCTGCATAAAAGCCTTTTTCATTAACTGCGGTACTGCTTTCTCCAATTCCTTGATTGTAAAAAGAATAATAGTCTTTCTGATAATTTCTGTGGAACAAAACAGCCGATACAATAGGAGACAGGCTACTTATCAATCCATTGATGTAAGAAAAGCCATAATTGATACTATGCGCAAATTCCCCGAAAAAGTAGGTGTTATTTAACGTGTAACCATAATTAAAACCTACATTATTCAACTGGTCGCCTGTAAAGTCGAACTTATTGTATAACGCATTGCCAGGGGCAAAACTTTCCCCGTATTTTGAATGATAGGCAGTTAAACCCAATGATAATTTTTTATGATTATACTGTACGTTTCCGCCGAACACAAGCTGATCAACACGTCTTTTGTTGTTTAACTCATTCTCGGTTCTGTGCAGTCCACTTTGTTGAAGTGAAGAAATATCCTCCAAGTTTGTGAGTGGGTTTAAGGCAATGCCCGCATCCAATTTGTTGTAAGAAACAAAAGGTGTAAAATCAAACCTTCCGAAATTAATTTGTGTGGCAAGTCCTCTAAAAAAGGAAAACTCATTTACGGAAGTGTAAGGTCTTAAGCCCAAATCCCGTTTTGCTACAGAAAAAATATCTGCTCCTTTACCAAAACCTAATCCGCTCCATAATGTTAAGCCCTGTCCAAATTGCAACGCGTAATCGCCAATGGCTATTTTTTTAAACCGTTTTAAATCTTTAATGTATAAGCTTGAAGAGATAAAATCGGGCCCAGTTTGTCCTTTTGTATTGTTCCAGTATTTTTCGCCGGCATCTTTCTCTACGTTTAAAGAAAACTGAATATTGTTGCTAAATGAAAATCTGTAACGAGTGAAAACTCTTTCTGGTGTGCCTAAATATCTTGATCTACCTGATGAGGCAGGAATATTAAATCCGTTTTGTGTTTCAAGGTACCTACTGTACCTAATTAGCAAATCACTTTTTCCATCTGCAAAAAGCCTTTTAAAAGTAAAGTTTTCAAATCCGGTAGGAGCGCTGATGTTTGCAAAATAAAGTAAGTTTTTAATTGTTTCTAAATCGAAACCTCTAATGCTCTGTAGCTCTAAATCACTAATTAAATTGCCGTTGGTGGCTAAGTGTTCAAAAAATGAGCTGACTTGTAGTGGGTTTAAAAAAACGAGCTCTTGCAGTTGTTCTTTATTAGTTTTGTTTAAATTGATTTTGTTTTTTTTGTAAAAGTTTAACCGCTCAACCAGTTCCGTATAGTCATAATCATCTGTTTGGTTAGCTACTACACTTTCAATAATGTTTTCGATTATTGGGTCATTATCCTGCTGTGAAAAACCTGCTTTAGCAACGCAACTGAGTAAGAGCGCACAAACAATCTTTAGTCTAAAATTCATAACCTAAAGATATTTGCGGTGAGTACCCAAGTACTGGATGCGAAGCTACGGCAAAATCAATGTTTACCTTGCGATAATTTACTCCAAAACCGGCATATTGCTTAAACGGATTTACCGAAATGCCACCTCGTAAGGCTACAAATTCAACTACTTTATATTCAATGCCGGTTTTAAAATCAGCCTGACTGTCTAAAACTTTTTCAAATTCTGAAGTAATCAATAGTTGATCAGAAAAAATATAAGTTCCGCCAAACTGTATATGCGCTGGAATTACTTGGTCGGTACCATCATTATATTTGCTTTGATTTGGATTAGCAATATGTGACGCAAGCCATAATTTCGGAAAAATCTGATACTGCAAACCTACCTCAATACTTATTGTTTTTGCGTTTCCATAGTTAGTTATATCTAGCTGATGGTAGTTTAAACCAACGCCGATTAATAATTTAGGACCGAAAGATTTTGCTAAGCTAAGCCCGGTTTTTACTTCGTTATAGGAATCAACACCATAGGTTTGAAACGCAGCACCAATGCTGTAGCTTTTTAATGGCAATGCAAAAACAGCTGATTTAGTGCTTAATTCTTTAACGCCAAACCTGTTCTCGTACCCGGCAGAAACAGTCGGATTTTTTAATGCAGCTATGCCGGCTTGATTTTTTTTAGCTGACCAAACATCTTGAATTGCCACACCCGCCGTCCCTAAGCCGGTAATTTTTGGGCCATAGCTTTCCTGAGCTTTTAATACGTTAAGTGATAAGAAACATATAAGCGAAAGGTAAAATTTCTTCATACGCAAATTTTGCTATGAATTTAAGCAATCAATATTAAATTATTTGTATCAACCCTTAAATTGGTGTTTTTTTTGTAGATTAAAACTATGACAAAGCAGAACCTAATTTATGAAGTTGTACTAATTGGGGATTCTGGTAACATTAGGCGCAAACAGCCAGATGAAATTTTGAGTTTATTGCAAAATCATTTGCCAGATTCTTCTGCATCTATGGTCGTGTTTTTGGGAGACAACGTATATCCCCACGGTCTTCCAGAGAAAAATGATGTGTTTCGCGAGGATGCCGAACTTGTTTTAAAAGCTCATCATAAAGCTATGGAAAACTTTAAAGGCAAAACTGTTTTTATTTCTGGCAATCACGATTGGAACAAGGGCAAGCGTGATGGTTTGGCTTACGTTTTAAGACAGGAAGAATATCTTAACGATTTATTTAAACCGCAAAAAGTATTTTTTCCTGAAAACGGTTGCCCCGGTCCGAAAGAAGTTTACGCAAATGATTTTTTAGCTATTTTAGTTATCAATACGCAATGGTGGGTGCAAAAAGGAACAAAACAAATCGGGAAAAATTGCGGTTGCGAACAAGAAACTGAAGAGGATTTCTTCACTCAACTTGAAGCGCTTTTAGAGAAGCACAAGAACAAAAGAATTTTAGTTGCAGGACATTATCCCATTTACAGCAACTCTTTACATGGCGGCAAGTACAAAATCAAACATCATTTATTTCCTTTTACCATTTATAAGAAAAATGCGTTTTTGCCCTTGCCGTTTGTGGGGTCTTTATTGCCCATATACCGCAAATATTTTGGAGCTCGAGAGGATCTTTCGCATCCGAAATTTAGAGTTTTGAGAAAACGACTTAAAGCAATGTTTAGGCGTTACTCTGGGTTGACCTATGTTGCTGGTCATGAGCATAATTTACAGTTTGTTGAGAAATACGACAATAATTTTATTGTGAGTGGCGCCGCCTCTAAATCAACTTATGTGATGAATAGTAAATATTCTAGATTTGGAATGTCTGCTAAAGGTTTCTTTAAACTAAAATTTTACGATAACCTACGTGTTGAAGTAGAGGTTTTAATTGTTGATGAAAACAATAAAGATGGAGAATTAGTTTATGATGGTTGGATGCGTTAAACGAGGGTTAATGATTACCTGTAGTGAATTTGGTAAAATCTCTAAATAAACACTGCTTACCTTTTTCATCAATTCACCGTCATTTTGTAAAACGGTTTTTTTGGTACAAGTAACTTCCGCTTTTTTACATTTTATAACCTGAAAAAATTCGGAGTATTTCAACGTATTTCTAAACATTTTGTAAGCAATGCCAATCACATGGTATTTTGGGAAAGGTTTAACAATGCAGATTTCAAAATAGCCATCATTCAAGATGCCATCTGGGTTTATAGTGGCATTGGTTCCGTATTTTGTGGCATTGGCGAAAGTTAGGGAAACAGCTTTAACAGCGATGGATTTGCCATCGTAATCTATTCTAAACCTATTTCGTTTTAATAAAAAGATCTCGTAGAAAAGGTGTTTCCCGTACGTTAACAGCCCTCGTTTAGTGTCCAACTCAAAGCGTCTTACAATTCGGGCATTTAAACCCACATCAGCCAAATGTACAGATATGGCATCATTAACTTTTAAAAGGTCAATTTTTTGGATTTTACCAGAGTTAATAAGATCCAAGCATTCTTTTAACGTAGGTGGGATCTGGAGTTCTTTAGCCATTCCATTTGCAGAGCCAAAAGGAACAATTAATAAAGATATATTGCGAGATTGGATAATAGAAGCCACTAAATTCACCGTTCCATCGCCACCAACAGCGCATACTATTGTAGGGGAAAAGTTGTCAATTTCTTTTCGTATTTCGGCTTCAACGTTTTTGTTGCAAACATACAGCTTAAACAGGTAACCGCTTTTGGTTGCGTGTTGAGCTATTGTTTCATCAACAGAATAGTTTTCACGATTGCCTGATTTTTTATTGATTACAAATAAAACCCGTTGCTCTTTATTCATAGGATCAATAAATATTTCTGTGGATATTATGCTAAGTTTGTTAAAGTTGTTCTTTTAAATCAATCATAAAAGATTTGATTTTTTCTAAAGCGTCAAGCACTTTTTGCTTTTCATCAACCTCTTTTTTGTTTTTCTTCATAAAATCTTTAGCGCCCTGTAGGGTAAAGCCTTTATCTTTGATCAAATTAAAAATGATTTTTAGGTTGTTGATGTCTTCGGGTCTAAACAATCGATTACCTTTTGCATTCTTTTTGGGCTGTAAAACATCAAATTCTTTTTCGTAGAACCTAATCATAGAAGTGTTCACATTAAACATCTCCGCCACTTCACCAATAGGATAATAGGATTTTTCGATTTCTTTTT
>DASSWV010000237.1:0-3568 GCA_035704545.1 Pelobium sp. | reverse complement strand
AGTTTTTGCCTTCTGCTATTTCATTAGGTGGCAAGTGATTATGGTAATCAATAATAGGTAAGTCTTTGGCATAGTTGTGATAAAGTATTCTGGCACTTTCAGAATACAATAAAAAATCGTCCGGTATTACGTTTCCGTCTTTCATCTTATATTTTTTATAATTTTTTAATCAATCCCTCAAAAGAACTTGCGAAAAAAGCCCCCAAAGTTTCATCAGAACCTAACCAATTTTAACAATGAAAAAGGGGGCTTAAAACTCGTTACTTTAAGTCTATAATTGCAACCGCATCCATATCGCCATAATCTTGGTTTTCACCACCCATTCCCCAAATAAATGAGTAGCTAGAGGTTGCACAACCAGAGTGTATAGACCACGGTGGGCTTATAATAGCTTGATTGTTGTGCACCGTCATGTGGCGGGTTTCCTGTGGTTCTCCCATAAAATGGAAAACAGTTTGATCTGCTGCTAAATCAAAATAAAAATACGCTTCCATTCTTCTATCATGCACATGAGATGGCATGGTGTTCCAAACGCTACCAGTTGTAAGCGTGGTTAAACCCATTACCAACTGGCAACTTTGAATGCCATCGGCATAAATATATTTATGGATTGTTCTATGGTTTGATGTTTCGGCAGAACCTAAAACTACCGGAGTAGCATCAGCTTCTTTCATTAATGTAGTTGGATATGCTTTATGTGCCGGTGCAGATAAAATGTAAAATTCTGCTGGCGAGCCTCCATTTTTAGATGAAAAGCTGATGTCTTTGCTTCCTCTGATAATGTATAAACAATCTTTTTTAGATAAATCGTAAGTTTTTCCGTCTACGCTGATGCTTCCTTCTCCACCTACATTAATTACGCCCATTTCTCTTCTTTCTAAAAAGAACTCGGCTCTTAACATTGGGAAATTCTCCAATGCTAAAGCACCGTTTGTTGGTACAGCACCTCCAATAATAATACGATCATAATGACTGTAAGTAAATCTGACCTCACCTTTTGTCATTAAATCTTCAATCAAGAATTGTTCACGCAGTTCTGCGGTGTTCATTCCTTTTACTTCTTTTTGGCTATTGTGATATCTCTGTTTCATGTCTTTAATCTTTTTAAAATATTAACGTCCCATCCATCCACCATCAACAGTGATAACGGTTCCGTGTACATAATCTGCTGCTTTTGATGCTAAAAAAACAGTTACGCCACCAAAATCTTCTGGTGTGCCCCACCTGCCGGCAGGTATTCTTGATAAAATAGATTTGCTTCTATCTTCATCGTTACGTAAAGCTTCTGTATTATCTGTGGCGATATAACCTGGCGCAACTGCGTTTACATTTACTCCTTTTGATGCCCACTCGTTAGCGAAAGCTTTTACTAAACTACCAATAGCACCTTTACTTGCAGCGTAACCCGGCACAGTAATACCACCTTGGAAAGTTAACAGTGAAGCAGTAAAAATGACTTTTCCCGAACCTTGCTCAACCATTCTTCTGCCAATTTCGCGGGTTAAAATAAATGGAGCATCAAGGTTGATGGCTAATACATTGTCCCAATAATCATTTGGGTGTTCGGCAATTGGTGCTCTTTGTATTGTACCGGCATTATTTACCAAAATATCTATTACCGGATTTTCAGTCTTAACTTTTTCAATAAACGCTTCCAAAGACTTTCTATCACTAAAGTCACATTGGTACGCTTTAAATTTTTTTCCTAGTTTTTGTACTTCACTTTCAGTTGCGCTTCCGCTTAAAGGCATAGATGCGGATACACCAATAATATCTGCACCAGCTTTTGCCAAAGCTAAGGCCATTCCTTTACCTATCCCTTTGTTACAACCGGTAACTAATGCAATTTTTCCATTTAAATCAAATAAACTCATTTTAATATCTTTTGGCCTATAAAAAGTTTTGTTCTACGGGCTTGCAGAACAATGCTATTAAACAAGATTAGCGATTTTAAATTATTTGAGCGCCGAAAACACGGTATTTATTTATGCAATCGTTTCCGGTAATTGCTAATTTGTTGCTAATTTTAAGGCTTTAGGTTTTGTTTGTAGCAATCCTTAATTTAAGCCTAAAGCAAACAAGGTTAATACCAAACCAACACATGAAAAATATTTACGCTTCAGCATCAGCCGTTCAAAAATCCTTAGGTGTATTCTGTCTTATTTGGATCTTTTACACAGTAAATTCTTTTGCACAAAAGACTGATGGTACAGTAAACTCTTTACTAGAAACGGAGATCTATTTTAATAATTTGGTAGCTAAAAAAGGTTTAAACGAGGCTTTTATGGAAGTGGCCGACAAACATGGCGTGGTGTTTAAGCCAATGCCCCTAAACATTATTGATTATTATAGCAAACAAGAGCCAGCAGACTTTGAATTAGGGTGGAAGCCCAATTTTGCCATTATTTCTAAAAACGGTTATTTTGGTGTTACCGCTGGTTTATATACTTTTAAAAAACAGGAAAAGTTGACTTTTGGTCATTACGTTTCTGTATGGAAAGCGGGCAAAAACAAAAAATGGAAATTGGCTTTAGATGCAGGAATCAGTCATAAAAAACCAATAGCGGAGGCTGAACCTCTATTTATAAATCCTACAAATTACAAGTATTCAAAGCTCATCGGACCAAAAAAAATTAAGATGCGGGAAGATATTGTTTTTAGTACTGATGAACTTTTCGGCAAAGCACTCAAAAATACTGGCAATATAAACTTCACAGAATACTATGCAGATGATGTGCGTCTTTACTTTCCAGGCGAATTGCCAACTATTGGAAAACAGCGAGCAATAAAGTTTATAGATAACAGAAACCAACATGTAACATCTCACCCAACATTTGTAGATAGGGCCTTTAGTGGCGATTTAGCTTACACCAACGGTAAAGCTAGCATTGGCGTAAACCAATACAATTACATCCGAGTTTGGAGAATAGGAGCGGATATGAAATGGTATATTTTAGTGGATATGTATGTGGAGGAGTAAAGGAGCCTCACCCCAGCCCTCTCCTTCGGAGAGGGAGCTGATTGCTAGCTGGATAGATAATTTTGATTACATTAATCAAGGATAATAAATCCTCTATTAAATACATTAAGGTTTAAAAATGTAAATTTAACCCCCCCGAATAAAATTATAGAATGTCAGAAGATCAAAAGAAAGCGCTAGAACAACAACTTTGGAATATCGCCAACACCTTAAGAGGTAAAATGAATGCAGATGAGTTTCGGGATTACATCTTGGGATTTATTTTTTATAAATACCTGAGCGAGAAAATGGAATTGTTTGCCAACGAGATTTTAAAACAAGATAAAGTTAAGTTTTGCGATATTACCCCAAAAACTTCGCAAGCGGTTGAGTTTCTAGAAGCCATCAAAGAAGAATCTTTAGAAAAGCTAGGTTACTTTTTAAGACCCGATGAGCTTTTTGGCGAGGTTGCAAAAAGAGGGCGAGGCGATAATAAAGAGGAATCGTTTTTTGACGAAGCAAAAACTAATTTCATTTTAGAAGATCTTCAAAAAATACTGATCAATATTCAGCTGAGTACCATGGGCACTGCCAGCGAAGAGGATTTCG
>DASSWV010000174.1:0-6241 GCA_035704545.1 Pelobium sp. | reverse complement strand
TCACATCTGCACAAACTACTTTTTGTACGCCCCGCAACTTCATCACTTCACAGGCGCCTTCAGAAATATCAAGAGCGGTTACATCAAAGCCTTTCTGTTGTAAAGCAAGTGCATGGTTTCCACTTCCAGCGCCTAAATCCAATACTTTCCCTTTGCATAAGTTTAATGCGATGGTCTCGGCTTCTGGCATATCTTCCTCTTCGCGGAAAAATATATGAATTGGATAATCCTCTGCTTCGCCATAATGATTGTGGAGTAAAACTTCCAAATCAGTTTTTCCGTGATAAAAATCTTTTAATATTGTACCGTAGAGGTCTTTTTGGAACATGTTTTTTATAAAATGGTGTGAGGAATGAGGTTTAAGGTGTGAGGACTTACCCAATATTCAAAAAAACACTTCGATTAGAAATCTCTAATAAGAAGTGTTTTTTATGCGTTTTACATCTAACAGCGAAGCGGTCTAATATCTAAGATCTCAAATCTTATTTAATCTCTTCTTCCACACTTCCGCAACTCATCATTTTGCTTCCGTAATAAGGGTTTTTAATTTTCTTTTCGCTGGCTAACCAATAACCGCCATTATTATCATTTGCCATTGGGCAGAATTGCTTATAAACTACACCGCTTTCCAATTTCGATTTACGGAAAGTATCTGCCAATTCGTTTGACAGCTCACTAAATTTTGCTCTTTTTCCTTTTAAATCTTTAGCATCAACAACGCTAGCGATGTTTTTAGAACTGATGTTTGCATCTTTTAAAGCACTAGCTAGCATTTGAGCACCTGCCGTGGCCTCTTTATTGTCTTCGTTTACCAAAGCGGTTTTTAAATGGATATAATGTTGGTAAACCGCATTTACTTTGGCATCAGCAAACTTTGGGTTTTCTTGGGTTTCTTCTGTTGTTGTTTCAACACTTTCCGCGTTTGTATTGCTTTGCGATGGGTTAGTGCAGGCATAAGCACTGTAAATCATTCCGATAAGGGCCAAGCCCAAGATGTAATTTTTCATTTGAAATTTATTTAAATTTTATTAATTTATTTTTCCTGTTCTAAGTTTGTATTCGCTTTCTAAAAGATAGCTGCCACTGGTTACCAGCTCTTCATTTTTCATTAAACTATCTTTTAGCAATACGTCATTTTCGTTTTCCGAAGCTATTTCTACAGCTTTTCTAACAAATCCATGTTCTTTTTTTACCCAAATGTAAGCGCCGTTTTCCGTCCGGATAACTGCATTTACGGGCAAAGTTAGCGCATCTTTATGAGTATTGCTATTTAATGTTACACTTGCCTTCATTCCGGGGAAGTATTGTTGATTTGGATTAGCAATGCTGGTTCGCAAAGTAACAATTTGGCTGTTGCTGTTTAATTGCGGACTTAAAAACTCCACTTTTCCATTGTGTTGGTTTCCATTGATATTTACGTTTATAGACGAACCGATTTTGACCTTCTGCGCTTCCTGCGGATATAAATCTGCCTCAATCCAAACGGTGCCTAAGTTTTCTAAAGTAAAAACCGGCATTCCTTCGCTTACGTATTGGCCTTCTGTTATTGCAATTTCGGTAATTACACCACTTTCTTTTGCATAAACTGTAATATGTGCTTTTTGTGTATTGTCTTTTATCTGAGCGATGTTGTGATTGCTTAAACCGTACAAAGCAAGTTTGCTTTTTCTGGCGTCTGTTAATTTTTTGTAAATGCTTTCTGATGGGAATTCTGCCTGTAGCTTTTTATTAAGCAGAAATTCTTTTTGTAAAGCCAATAATTCTTCGCTGTAAATTTGATAAAGCGCTGTGCCTTTTTTTATGCTTGCGCCGATTTCTTGCTGATAGAGTTTATCTACCCGACCTTTGAACCGACTGGAAATCACAAAAGTGCTTTGTGGATTACTAACTACCCGAGCGTTTAAAAGTGTGCTGTTCTGGTAAGCACCCGATTGCATTTTTTGCGTTTTGATGTTTGCTAGCCTAATTTGGTTTTCGTCGAGCACAATTTCATCGGCGTTACCGTCCTGCACTTTTACTAAATCCATCCCACAAATAGGGCAGGAGGCCGGCTTATCTTCCACAATTTGCGGATGCATTGGGCAGGTATATTTTACATTCTCTGATGTGCTGTGCTCATGTTTTTCCTTAACTGCATTATTGCAGGATAGCATCAATAAAGAGATGATGACTATAAATATGCTGATGATATTTCTCATTTTGTTTGGATAAAACTTTCGCTATCGGTTAAATAACTGGCATTTACTGCGATTTTGTCGCCATTCACTAAGCCTTTTGTTACTAAAAATTTATTATCCGCTTTCGCTGATATTTTGACTTCCCGAGGTTTTAATTTATTTTCTGTTTTTATGAAAACCAAGTTTTTCTCGCCGGATTGATAAACTGCTTTTTCATCTACCCAAATTCCATTGATTGGCGATGCTTTTGCTTTGGCAGTCGCTAGTTCGCCTATTTTGTAGTTGCGTTTTTGGTTATCAAGCTCCACTCGTATTACCTTGTAATTCTGGTTGTTTTTAAAAAATGGTTGTATAAAATCAACCTTGCTTTTAATGATTTTCTCGTTGATTTCTAACACCAAAGCAGTCCCAACTTTTAGCCAGTCACTTTCTAAAGCGTTACTGTAAAACTCAGCCCATAAACTACTGTCGTTAAAAACTTTAAATAACAAATCTCCATTGTTGATGTATTGTCCTTCGCTAATGGTTAATGGCTGATTCGTAGTTTGTAAATCTTCTTGGTTATTTCCATTAGGATTTAGCAGATAACCACTGTAATTGCTATAAATGTTGATGGTATAATCTGCTTTTCCAGTCTGTAATATGCGGTTAATTTGCTGGTTTGAAACACCCAATAAGCTTAACTTTGATTTGGTTTTGTTTAGCAAATCAGTGTCATTTGTTGATTTTAAAAAAAGTAATTCTTGCTGAATTGCTACCAATTCCGGACTATAAATTTGCAATAGCAATTGTCCTTTTTTTACGGGTTCAAAATTATACTTCACAAAACTTTTTTCAACTCTACCGCTTACCCTGGCCGAAATGCTCTTTACCTGATTGGTGTTATAAGTTACATTTCCATTTAAAGATACCTCTGGACTGTGAGACGAATTTTCCACCACCATTGTTTCCAAGTTCGGTAAGTTTTCTCCACTCGCCAATATGCTATCTGCCGAATGTGTAGAACGGTGCTGACCGCCAACAGGCGTTAAGTCCATCCCGCAAATAGGGCAATTTCCCGGTTCATTCTCCAAAATCTGAGGATGCATAGAACAGGTATATTGCTGGTTGGTTTCTGCTTTTTTTGAATTAGAATTACAAGCAGATAGAGAGATTAATGTAAATAAAATGATAATGGAAGCAAGGAACAAGGAATAAGGATTTTTAGCGCTCTCAAAAAAAACGTCCCTATCTTTACTAAATAAGTTTCTTTTTTCTCCGAAACTCAATTCTACTTGCTCCTTGCTCTTTGCTTTTTGCTCTCCAAATCGCAAGTCTCTTGATTCTTTATTCTCGCTTCTTTCTTCTCCAAAACGCAAATATCTTTGCTCTTTGTTCTTTGCTCCTGACTCCACTAACCCACCCAAACGGTCAACGCTCCACATTCTTTTCATACTCCACATACATTTTAAAATAATCATTGTATAAATTGAGGTAATCTATTTGGCTGTCGTTTAATGCTTTCCAACTATTGAGCACTGCACTTAAATCAGTTTTATTTTCCTGATAGTTGAGCATCACCACTTCATAACTCTTTTGTAAAGAAGGTAATATATGTTTCTGATAAACCTCTAGTTCAGAGCTGATGTGTGCCAAATGTTGTTCATCGCTTTTAATCATTCCTCTCAGCTTGTTTTGCAAATTGTTTTTTTCTAACTGTAAAGCGTTGCGTTCAAATTCGTTTGCTTTCAATTTACTTTTATAGCTTTTCGCCGACCATGGCGCAATTGGGATACTAATTCCCGCCATTAAAGAAAATTGGTTCGGCATCATGTTGTTGTAGGTAATCATGTGGTCAAAAGAAACGTTGAAGTTAGGTTTAGCTTCATTGGCAATCATTTGGTTGGCCAGTTGTAGGCTATTAATCTGGGCTTCTGTTTCCTTCATCACACTTCTGTTGGCTACCACAGCATCTACATCCTCTACCAAATAGTGAAGTGTCGTTAATGCTGTATCTATTTTTAATGGTGTGTTGTAAGATTTGTTCATTAGAACGTTCAACCTAATTTTTCCGATGTGCACATTTGCTAAAGCCGTAGTGAGTTTGTTTTTAGCTTCGTAGACCTTTGCATCTAAAGCATAAATTTGAGCTAAATCTGCTTTATTATAGGTGTATCTGATGTTCGCTACTTTTTTGAGATTTATTAAAGTGTTGATGTTTTGATTGATAAAGTCCGCCTTTCTTGTTTCGATAACCACATCGTAATAATAAGTGCGAGCCAACGCTTTTAACTCATTTAAGTTATTGATTTTTTGCGCTTTGGTAATCTCAGACTGAACGGATAGGTAATCTTTCTCACTTTTACTTTTGCTTCGATTTAAGATTTCCTGTTCGGCCCTAATCATCAAGGCACCGTCGCGTAAATTACGCTCTCTGCTGAAATTGTTGTAGGGCGTCATATTTGTTCCCAATCCCACCATTGGTGCTTTCCATGCACCAGCACTTTCCACCAACGCATCTTGTTGTTTTACTCGCTCATCGTAAATTTTTAATTCAGGATTTGCGGTTTCAATAGTTTTTAAAACCGAATCTATCGTCACAACATCCTGTGCAAACAAGCTCAAATGTGTGCTCAGCATCAGCGAAAGCGTAATAAATAATGTTTTAGTGCGTAACATCCAAGACCTCCATTTTTCCAAATTTTTTAAGCTCATATTCTTTAGTCATTAAAAAGATGAGCGGGGTTACTAATAAAATATGGGTGGACGATGTTAAAACACCGCCAATCATCGGTAACACGATTGGAATCATTACATCACTGCCCACGCCATTGCTCCACAACACCGGAATTAATCCAAAAAGCGATACGCAAACCGTCATGATTTTCGGTCGCAATCGTTTGGAAGCACCCATAATCACATATTCTTTAATGTCTTCTTTTGTAATGGTTTCTCTACTGTTGCCTTTTTCTTTAACCAATTGTTGCATGGCATCGTTTAAATAGATAACCATAACCACTCCAGTTTGAACGGCAATTCCAAACAAGGCAATAAAACCAACAGCCACTGCAATAGAAAGGTTAACGCCATAAAAATAAACTAAATAAGCCCCGCCAATTAAAGCAAAAGGTATAGTCACTAAACTCAAAAACGCTTCTCGTATCGAATTAAAAGCGAAGTACAATGCTAAGAAAATGATGACCAGTACAATTGGTAAAATGAGTAACAAAGTCTTTTCTCCTCGGATTAAGTTTTCGTATTGACCGCTCCACTCAATAAAATATCCTTTGGGCAAATTAAGTTCGTTATCAATTTGGCTCCTTGCTTCGTTTACAGTGCTTCCCAAATCGCGATCACGCACATTAAACATTACTGCACCACGCAACAATGCATTTTCTGAAGTAATCATCGGCGGGCCATCCGCAAAAGAAAAATCGACCACAGCGGACAGCGGAATAATTCCTGCATCTGCAGAATTGATAGGAATACGCTTTAACTTGGAGATGCTGTTCCGGTAATCTTCTCCCAAACGTATCGAAATTCCGAAACGCTCTCGGCCTTCAATGGTGTTGGTAAAAGCCACTCCGCCAATTGCGGACTCAACTACATTGTTTATATCATTTATTGTTAGTCCATAACGAGTTAGGGCTTCTCTATTAATGTCAAAGTTTAAATATTTTCCGCCAGTTACTGGTTCTACGTAAAGGTCTTTAACACCGTCAATTCCAGTTAGTTTTTCCTTAATTTGCTCTTCCACTTTTGCAATCTCCTCCAAATCCTGACCGTAAACTTTAATGCCAACATCTGTACGGATTCCCGTAGAAAGCATGTTGATTCGGTTAATAATGGGTTGTGTCCAACCGTTTACAACACCCGGAATTTGAAGCTTTGCATCCAGCTCCTCCACAATTTTTTTCTTTGTCATTCCATCACGCCACTGATTTTTTGGTTTCAATTGAATGATGGTTTCAATCATACTGATAGGAGAGTTGTCCGTAGCTGTATTCGCCCTTCCAGCTTTTCCTAGCACCTGCGCTACTTCCGGCGTTGATTTAATCATCTTATCCTGTACTTGCAAAATGCGT
>DASSWV010000154.1:0-7471 GCA_035704545.1 Pelobium sp. | reverse complement strand
AGAAGAGACTTCATTCTGCTCATTTGCGCCGCCACCTTCAATTTTTGTATCTGCATAACGAATCCCAAAATCAACAGACAATTTATCATATAGTTTATGATTGATCTTGAAATTCACATTTTGTCTTTCATATCCAGAACCTAACATAATTGCCTTATCTTTTACAAAGCTGTGGCTTAAGCTATATTTGGTTTTTTCGCCGCCACCCGTAATGCTCAAATTCTGATTGTAGGTGTTGCCGGTACGGCCGAATACAATTTCTTGCCAATCGTTAGGCGTTAAGTTTGCGTAAAGATCTATATCCTGATAATTGCCAAAATACCTGGTATAATCCTCAGGACTATTATCTAAAAGAGAGCGCTCATATTGCCAAGAGACATAGTCTGATGGGGACAAAACACCTAATTTATTAGATAATTCTTTAATCCCAGTAAAGCTGTTAAAGCTAATGGCAGTCTTACCATCTTTGCTGTTTTTAGTAACAACAAGTATTACACCATTAGCACCTCTAGAACCATAAATCGCTGTAGAGGAAGCGTCTTTTAGCACAGTAATAGATTCAATATCAGCAGGAGCAATGTCAGAAATTGAGCTTACTGGAAATCCATCTACAATATAAAGCGGAGAATTGCTCTGTGTTATGGATCCTCCTCCTCTTACTCTAATGGTCATTTCTGCATCCGGAGAGCCTTCTGTCGAAGATATCTGAACACCAGAAACCCGGCCTTGAATAGCCTGCAAAGCGGATGACACCGGTTGAGCGGCGATAACATCAGCACTAACCGAGGATACAGCTCCTGTTAAATCTTTCTTTCTAACAGTTCCGTAACCAATGGCTACTACTTCATTCAACATCACAGCATCAGATTCTAAAGAAACATTCACTGTGTTTTGGTCTGTAATTTTTACCTGTTTAGATTTGTAGCCTAAATAAGAAAAAACCAAAGTTTGGCCGGGTTTTACTTTAATACTATAGGCGCCGTTAACATCGGTCTGTGTGCCACTGCTAGTGCCTAAGACTGAGACTGAAACTCCAATTAAAGTTTCTTTAGCATCGGTTACCTTTCCGGTAATTACCCTGTCCTGCGCAAAAGAAATTCCGAAAGTGAAATTAACCATTGCTAGTAAGAGTAGAAGTTTTTTTGTCATAGTTTTAAAAATTGATTTTAAAATTTAAACCGTAAAAACCATTGAAATTTTTAATAATAGTTAGTATTCAAAATAAAATTTGAACAGGTTTTTAATACGGTTTTTGTAATTGGTTTAGGCAATTATAGTCACTTTGAAACCTAAAATAAAGTGTTTTACCCTAAATAACTGTGCAATCGTTGCCGGCAACGATGTAGTTTTTTTCAAACACAAATTATCCACTACATTTCACTTTAAAATCCTTAAATTAGCGACACACCTAACCATTTTTTTTAATAAAATATGTTTAAGCCAGTTACTATAAAAGATATAGCCCAAGCTCTAAATTTATCAACGTCAACCGTTTCTAGGGCATTAAGAGGAGGTTATGAAATCAGCGAAGACACAAAAAAACTGGTTCTAGATTATGCCGAAAAAATAAACTTTAAACGAAATCCCATCGCTTTAAGCTTAAAAGAAAGGAAAAGCTACTCTATTGGTATTATCGTTTGTGAAGTGGCAAACGTTTTTTTTTCTCAGGCGATTGACGGTATTGAATCAATTGCATATAACAAAGGGTATCACGTTATTATCTCCCAAAGTCATGATCAGTATGAAAGGGAAGTAACTAATATTGAGCACTTGGCCAATAGATCTGTTGACGGAATAATTATTTCTTTAGCTGCAGAAACTAAAAATTACGAACATATTGAAAAACTGCATGCGCAAGGCTTACCAATTGTATTTTTTGATAGAATTTTGGAGAGCATGAAAACCCACAAAGTTACCAGTAACAATGTGCAAGGTGCTTTTGATGCGACAGAATACCTGATAAAAAAAGGCTGCAAAAAAATTGCACACTTGGCAAATGCCGAACAATTATCCATTACTGCACAAAGAAAAATTGGTTACGAGGATGCCCTAACCAAATATAATTTACCCTTAAAAGAAGAATACATTAGGTATTGCCAACATGGCGGCAGCCGGCAAGACGAAGTAGAGCAGGCAGTGATTTCATTGTTGAGCTTACCGGATAAACCTGACGCCATTTTTGTTGCAAGTGACAGGCTTAGCATGGGTTGTTTGTCTGCATTAAAAAAACACGCAGCCGAAAATGTTTTGGTAGCTGGGTTTAGCAATTCTGATGTGGTTGAGCTATTTAGCCCTTCTTTATCTTGTGTGAGACAACCTGCTTTTGAAATGGGAAGGATTGCCACCGAAATGTTAATTAGTTTGATTGAAGCTAAATACCCTGTAGAAGAATTTGAAACCAGAATTTTAGATACTGTGTTTAGCCCCACCGAGAATTAGCCTCACCCTACTAAATCCCTATCGAAGGAGGAGGGCATTGCTTATATTGTGGTTTGTTTGAGGGCTGCTATATAAACGCTCCGTTTTATTCTATGGACAGAACAGGCACCCATCGTTCCAATTCTCCGCCATTCCAACTCCCAACTAAATCTGTTTTACAAAATCCTTCATTGCCTGTCCTGGGTTTGCGGTGCGCATAAAGTTTTCGCCGATTAAAAACCCATCGAATCCCGCTTTTTTCAAAATTTTAATGGTGTTTGCATCGCTGATGGCACTTTCAGATATTTTTAGAAAATCACTCGGTATCACTTCTGCCAGCGTTAAAGAGGTGTCAATACTTACTGTAAAATCTTTCAGATTTCTGTTGTTAACGCCCACTACATCTAAAAAAGGATTTAAACTTCTGTCTAGCTCTTCACGGTTATGAACTTCTAATAAAGTACTTAAACCTAAAGACTTTGCAAGTTTTGCAAAGTTCAGAATTTCATCGGGCGTTAAGCAGGCCGCAATCAGTAAAACAATATCGGCACCAATGGCTTTTGCTTCAATGATCTGATACTCATCCACCATAAAATCTTTCCGCAAAATGGGGATTTCGTTTACTTTACGGGCCGCAATTAAATCATCCTCGTGGCCCATAAAAAAATCATGATCAGTTAAAACCGACAATGCAGAAGCTCCTGCTTTTGCGTAGCCTGTGGTTACTTCTTCTACCGTAACTTTATCGTTGATGATTCCTTTTGAGGGAGATTTTCTTTTGAATTCTGCTATAATTCCTGACTTGCTAGGATCCGTTAAAAACGATTTTAAACTATATGTTTCTCTGGTAAAAGATAGAAATGCTTCTAAATCTTTAGTTGAGTATTTGGCTTTCGCCGATGCTACTTCTTCTTTTTTACGAGCAACTATTTTATCAAGGATGTTCATTTTTTAATGGTTTAAGGTAAAGGGTTTGAGGTTTAAGGTATTTGCAGATTGAAGGTTTGGTTATGCATTATGCGCCTTAAACCTTCTACCGTAAGCCTTCTACCTTGCTTCCAGCCAGTTGGCAATCATTTCTTTTCCGTTTTCTGTTAGTACGGATTCTGGATGAAATTGAACCCCTCTTACATCGTACTCGCGGTGGCGCAAAGCCATCATTACGCCTTTTTCGTCAGTAGCTGTTACCAAAAGTTCTGCCGGGAGACTGTCCGGTTTTACTGCCCAAGAGTGGTACCTTCCAATTTTAAACCCGTTTTGCAAACCTTTAAAAACGATTTCTTCCGGATCAGTAATTACAATATTTGTAGCAGTACCGTGTACAGGTTTTTCTAAATTATACAATTCTCCACCAAAAACTTCTGCTATTGCTTGCTGGCCTAAACACACGCCTAAAATGCTTTTGGTTTTGGCATAAGTTTTAATTACCTCTAAAAGCAAACCCGCTTCTGAGGGGATTCCAGGCCCAGGCGAAAGCAAAATCTTGTCAAAAGCCTCCACATCCTCAATCTCAAACTTATCATTTCTCCAAACTTCTGCATCGCGACCTAATTCGTTCAACAGATGCACCAAATTATAGGTGAAAGAATCGTAATTATCTATAACTAGTATTTTCATGTTGTTATGGTTTAAGGTTGATGGTATAAGGTTTAAGTCCCTATCGTATTTCATCAACCTTGTAATTTGTGTTTAGCGAGCCTTTTGGTGTAATTTGCAAATCCCTTACTTAAACCAAAAGGCCTCCGAACCTTTAAACTATATCTCCTCTGCTTGTTTAAGTGCATTCCGTAAGGCCGCTATTTTATGGTTAACTTCGTTAAGTTCCGATACAGGATCAGAATCGGCTACAATTCCGGCACCTGCCTGGTAATGCAGTTTGTTTGCTTTACTTAAAAAAGAACGGATCATAATGGCATGATTAAAATCTCCATTAAAACCCATAAAACCGATAGCTCCACTGTAAAAACTACGTTTGGTTTTCTCGTACTGATCAATTAATTCCATGGCTCTGTATTTTGGGGCACCGCTTAAAGTACCTGCCGGAAAAGTATCTGCAACAATTTTAAATGGGTTTACACCCGATTTTAACTGACCACTAACTTTAGAAACCAAATGGATTAAATGTGAGTAAAACTGGACTTCTTTGTAAGCTTCCACTTTCACTTCTGTACAGTGCCTGCTTAAATCGTTACGAGCCAAATCTACCAACATTACATGCTCTGAGGATTCTTTTGGATCGTTTTCTAGCTGTTCGGCAATCAACTTGTCTTGAATATCATTCCCTGTACGTTTGAAAGTTCCGGCAATAGGATGAATGGTTGCCACGCCTTTTTTAATGGTCAACTGCGCCTCGGGCGAAGACCCAAATATTTTGAAACTTCCGTAATCAAAATAAAACAGATACGGAGAGGGATTGATAGAGCGTAAAGCTCGGTAAACGTTAAATTCATCTCCCGAAAATGATGTTTGGAACGCCCGAGAAGGCACAATTTGAAACACATCGCCACGGTAAACGTGTTTTTTCATGGTTTCTACCAAAATGATAAACTCTTCGTCTTTTAGGTTTGATGTTTCTTCACCTTGTAAGTTGAATTTATACTCTGGGAAGTTTTTGTTTTGGATGAGGTACTCAATTTTCTCTAAACCGTTCAGTTCTTTTTCAAACTCGGTCTCATTTTTTACGATGTACAGCTCATTTTTAAAATGGTCTATCGCAATAATATATCGGTAAACATGGTATTGGAAACTGGGGATATCGCGTTCGTCATTTTCATCAGTTTTTAGCTGAATGTCTTCAAAATACTCCACCGCCTCGTGGGTAAAGTACCCAAATAAGCCATCAGTAATAAACTTTAAATTAATGTCTGCATTGCTTTCAAATTTCTTTCTGAAATTATAAACTTCATCACTCAAATTAAAGCTTCCGGGTTCCAAAACTTCGTTTGCTTCATCAGGATAAGTTTTTGTTAAAACGCCTTTATTCACTACTATCGCTGCAATAGGATCGCAACAAATATAGCTCATGCTATTTTCACGGCTATGATAATCAGAACTTTCCAACAGCAAACTGTTCGGAAAAACATCACGTAAACGCAGGTAAATACTTACCGGCGTGGTAGTGTCTGCTAATAATTTTTTATAGGATACATTTAATTTAAATGTTTTCATGCCTTATACTTTACAAATCTTAAATCAAAAAAAAACCCGACGGATTAGCGTCGGGTTCATATTTGTTTAGGTTTGGATTAAATTCTTTTTTTAATATACAAATACAGGTACCGATGCTAGGTTTTTACCTTGCCACCACCATCTGTTTGTATTGTTGTTATTATTCATTGCTTCGCAAAATTATAAAGAAAATTGACTTTCAGAAATTTTTGATGATTTTATTTAAATGATTTTGACCCTATCAGTGGCAGAAAGTTACCTGCTAATTTCTAGAACCTCAAACTCCATTTTTCCCGCTGGCACATCAATGGCAATAATTTCACCCACAGATTTCCCCAATAAGCCTTTTGCAATTGGTGATTTAACAGAGATTTTTCCTGCTTTCATATCCGCTTCATTCTCTGAAACCAACTGATAGCTCATTGTAGCGCCGTTTTTGATGTTCTTTATCTTTACAATAGATAATGCCAAAACTTTAGAAGTATCTAACTTCGACTCATCTATCAATCTGGCAGTAGCCAAAATATTGCTCAGTTGCGCAACTTTTGTTTCATGGTGACCTTGAGCCTCTTTGGCTGCATCATATTCAGCGTTTTCCGACAGATCGCCCTTGTCTCTAGCCTCTGCAATAGCCGCCGATATTTTTCTTCTTCCTTCGGTTTTTAAATAATGCAACTCTTCCTTCAGTTTTTCTAAACCTTCTTTGGTAAAATAAGCTATATCCGCCATCTTTCTGTTCTATTAATCAATTATTGTAAAAAAAGCCCGGTGTTGGCCAAGCTCTAAAAAACAAACAAGACTACATCTGCTTTTCGCATACATAGTCTTGTTTTCGTTTGTACGAAGATATAAATTTTGATTTTATATTTCCAAATTTTTAAGCTTTGTTGCTAAAACCTCTGAAATTTTACGGTACGAATCAAAAGTCCATCCGCCTACATGAGGTGTTAAAAGTACTTTAGGATGCGATGAAAGCTCTTCGTAAAAATCAGCTTCTGCCAGTAACGGAAATTTCTCTTTTTCTAAAACATCTAAACCTGCACCTAAAATTTTTCCGCTTTCAATTGCCCTTAATACCGCTTTTGTATCAACAATTTCACCCCGGGCAGCATTTAAAAAAAAGAAAGGTCGTTTAAAGTGCAGTAAATATTCATCATTCACAAGCTGTCGGGTTTCCCTTGTTAAAGGAATATGTAAACTCAAAACATCACTGTATTTTACAATTTCTTCCATACTAACCTCAGTAGCGTATTGATCTGTGAAGCCTGTTTTATACTTATCGTAAGCGATAACTTTTACCCCAAACCCTACTAAACGCTTAGCGAAAGCCTGCCCCATAAATCCGTAACCAATAATTCCAACAGTTTTACCCATCAGTTCATAACCGCGGTTACCTTCCCTGTCCCAAACTCCGTTGCGTATTTCTATATCCGCTTTGCGGAAATTGTTCATCAGGGAAAGCAGCATTCCTAAAGTGTGCTCCCCAACCGCATCGGCATTTCCTTCTGGAGCGTTGATCAACTGAATGTTTTTTTCCTCGGCCAAAGCCACATCAATGTTATCCATTCCGGCTCCTGCTCTGGCTACAAATTTCAGATTTTGCGCTGCAGCAATTACTTCTGCATCCACCCTAAATTTGGTACGGATTGCTAAACCACTATAATCTTTTAAAATCGCTAAGACTTCTTCTTTTTTTATGAGCGGACGGTCATCCACTTCAAAACCCATCTCTTCAGCGGCTATTTTAAATGCCGGGTGTAAATCGTCAACTATTAATATTTTTTTCATTTATGTTAATGGTATTGTTATGAGCGATTTCTATTGCCCTTTGTAATCTATTTAACAAAACTTGTTTAGAAGGTAAAATGGTAAAGTAATCGGCTAT
>DASSWV010000135.1:0-3426 GCA_035704545.1 Pelobium sp. | reverse complement strand
GAGCCAAAAATTATGCAAATGTTTATGACAGTACACTGAACCATATAAATATCATGAATGAGGAGCTTAGCGTATCAACAGAGCTCGGCCAAGATAGCGGAAAAGTGTTGACCACCAAACGGATACCAAGTAAGACTAGTTTTTATGTGCCTCATGATGTACAAGGGCTAGCAAAATTAATGGGCGGAAGAGACTCGTTGGAATGTACTTTGGATAGCCTCTTTTTTAAAGATGAATACGCTAGCTATGACCACATTCCGTTTTTGTACAACTATACTAAAGCGCCTTACAAAACACAGTTAGCCGTAAATAAAATTAGAATAGCATACACTGGCGAAGTAGCTGGCTTAACTGGCGATGTAGCACAAAGCGCTTGGTTTGTTTTTGCCTCCTTGGGGTTTTATCCGGTTGATCCGGTGTCCAACCAATATATTTTAACCACGCCCATGTTTAAGGAAGCAAATATTAGAATAGGTAACCGCAAGTGGATCAGTTTATCAGTCATCGGAAACCCAGAAACAGATATTTACATTCAGTCCGTCAAATTAAATGGCAATAATTATCAAAAGGGATTTATTACTTACGAGCAATTAATAAACGGTGCTGAAATAGAGTTTACCTTAGGGCCCGAACCAAATCCAGGCTGGGCATCGGCAGAAGAAAATCAGCCCATTTCTGGGCTGGATTAAAAATCTTAAATATCACTTTAAAGCAGAAACCTAACAGTTTTAAGCAAAATCAAGCCATAAACTATCAGAGTTATAATCCTCTATAACGTTTACTGTATTGTCAAAATGGAAAGCAGAAACTAAGCCGGCAACCTCCTGTTTAACCATGGTAATACAGTTGCTTACCAAATCTTTATTAAAGCCTTTTTGTTCCAATTCTAAAACATAACCAATACACACTACTCTGCCTAAAATTTTACCTAAATCAACAAGTTTGCGTTGAGACAAACTGCTGTCGATAGAAAAACTCAGGTCCTTTTTAAAGTGTGAAGCTGCTTCGCGGGTAAGCTCAAAATCTTTCAAGAAATCAAAAAGCGAAGATTCTTTTTGTTTCTTCATCATTCTTGTCACCATGTCGGCAATTTGGCCGTAAAGCATCTCGTTAGAGCCTTCAAATATTTGGAAAGGTCGGCTATCCATAATTCCACGCCCGCCAATGTGTGTGGTTTTGTAACCCTTAGAACCAGACAATTGCACCAGTAGCTGAGCAGATTCTTGCATCAAATCTGTCACAACAGCCTTCATGGTGTTTGCCTGTATACCTTCTGAGGCTAGGTTGTAAGCAATACCGCTGATGCCGCTGCTTTTTGCACACATTGCAGATGCAATGGTAAATGCAGTTTGTATCCGGGCAAGCTGAAACTGAACGCCATCCAAACCCAGCAAATTGCTAGCACCCACCATTCTGTTTTTACAATGCGTAATTGCTTCATCAAGCATCCGTTTAATGAAACCCATCCCCATACCAGGAAACTGTAACCTGCTTCTGTGCAGGATATCCAACATCATCTTAATTCCTGTGCTTTCTGGCTGTAGCTTGTAATTTGTAGGCACCTCAACATCTACCGTATTTAAACCGTAAGGGATAAGGTAAAGCCCTGGATTATCAAACAGCTCTTCCACAACAATTTTTTGTTTGGGCTGAGTTACATCACAGATAAAAAAGTCAATATCTCTGGCCAATTCGCCCGTCGCTAATTCTTTTCTAGAGGCAATCAACCAATAATCTGCCATGCCTGTTAAGCCTTGCCAATGCTTTTGTCCGGTAATCTGATAACCATTTTCAATTTCGCGATAAGCTGTTTTCATGTTCAGTGCATCACTACCGTAATTTGGTTCGGTAATCATTAAACCACCCATATTTGCTTCATTTAAAAAGCGGTCGAATATTGCTTGCTTTACCGAGTTATCGGCGTATTTTGAAACTGGTTCTAAAAAAAGTGCAATATTGATTCCAAAAGTTAACGAAAGCGAAAGCGATTCGTAAGATGCAGCAGATAAAATCCCCAAACATTCCTTAACCAAGCTTCCTCTCCCACCAAAATCTGCCGGGATTGCAACAGATAAAGGTTTTTTAGCCATTATCCCACTCAAAATTTCAGCAGGTAAACCACGCTCCAAACTCAGCTGGTTAATGTCAGCCTCGCTGTGAAATAGGTGTGCTAAAGTCTTTTCAAAATCTTTCAGAAACTCTGGAAATGCCTGTTGCGTTAAGCTCATAAATTAATGGTTATAATATCTTCTAATGTACATTGGATTTAGCGTATTCTATATTATTTAATTCAATTATTGATTTTTGGACACTGATTATCAATCTATCCTGTATATTCCTTTATAAATCGATCATTGGATATTTCTTTGTTTCGAACGACTTATATCTTCGCTTTGCGAAGGTTTATTGGGCAAAGTTAATTTTTCCATCGAAATGTACCATTATACAAAACACAAAATCTTCTAATATTTCTATTTTAAGAGCTTTACTTGCTTTTATAAACAAATTTCTTGCTTATAATCATAAAATAATGGCATTGGTTTTGTCTTCGCACAACAAACATATTGGTGTTATAACCTAATATGTTTGTGGTTAGCCCTTTTCAAATAAATTAAGTATGTCTGATACAAAAAAGTGCCGTATTGCAATTATTGGTGGCGGGCCAAGCGCATTATTTATGTATAAAAGGCTGGTGGAGAGCAAAAACAAAAATATTGAGGTTCATATTTTTGAGCGAAAAAACAAACTAGGTGCCGGAACGCCCTACAGTGAAGAAGGTGCTTGCGATGAACACATTACCAACGTATCTGATAATGAAATCCCTACTATTGTAAATACTATAGAAGAATGGATCATAAACGAACCCGGCAAAGCCTTAAATTTCAATATCACGCCAGGTAATTTCAACGAATTTAAGGTGCTCCCAAGGTTGTTATTTGGCGATTACCTAAGTTCACAGTTTAAGTTACTATTGAAAAATGCAACTGAAAATTCGGTTGCTACTACCGTACACCTATCGGTTAAAGTAAAAGATCTTATTCATAAAAAGGAAGTCAATAAAGTTTTGGTAATTACAGAAAACAAAGCGATAGAATTTGATGTGGCGATAATTTGTATTGGACATGCTTGGCCGTTAAAACAAGAAGGCAAGATCCAAGGTATTTATGATTCCCCTTATCCTCCTTCAAAGCTAGATTTAAAACTGAACCATGCTATAGCTATTAAAGGTTCTTCGCTAACTGCAATTGATGCGATTAGAACATTATCACGAAACAACGGATATTTTAAGAAAAATAAAAATGGAAAGTATGCTTTCCAACTAGCAGCCGGAAGTGAGCAGTTTAAATTGGTCATGCATTCCAGAAGTGGACTTTTACCTGCGGTAAGGTTTCATTTGGATGATTCTCATCTTCGTAACAATTCTTT
>DASSWV010000132.1:0-4366 GCA_035704545.1 Pelobium sp. | reverse complement strand
CGATTTTTATCAAAACGTTTTAGAACTTCCAATTATCTTAGGCGAAAAACCTTTTAATGCACTTTGGTTTAAAATAGCCAATATAGAACTGCATATTATGGAAGAGCAAGCGGGCGCATTATCTCAAAGACATCCGGCTTTTGAAGTAAGCGACTTAAAATTTTCTGAAGAATTTTTAAAAATGAAAGGCTTGGAAATTTCATATTCTACCAAAATAGAAGGCAGAGAACGTCTGTTCTTTAGAGATCCGTTTGGAAATAGATTTGAATTGATTGAGTTTTTAAAATAGTTGACTTAAAAAGTATTTTATCCCCCCACTCTATTTATGTTTAATTTTTTTCATTTATTTGTTTTAAAAAACATCCTTATGAAAAAAATTAAACAGTCAATCACTTTCGTTGTAATCTTAATGTTCCTTTCTGCAGGTGCATTTTCTCAAACATCTCCCACAAAGGCAGAAAAAATTAAAACACTTTTAGAACTTACTGGATCAGCAAACTTAGGAAAGCAGATGTTTGAGCAAATGATTGGTTCCTTCAAAAGCAGAGTAAGTAAAGTTCCGGATTCTTTTTGGGAAACCTTCCAGAAAGAAATTGACATGGACGGTTTGATGGCCAAAACAATTCCTCTGTATGATAAGTATTACACAGAGGCAGAGATTGACGGTTTAATCTCTTTTTATCAAAGTGATCTGGGTAAAAAAGTCATTACAACGCTTCCTCCACTAATGAAAGAATCAATGGAAATTGGGCAAGCTTGGGGAAGGGAAATAGGTGAAAAGGTAATGAAGAAATTAAAAGAAGAGGAAGAGAAGAACAAACAACCTTAAATTGAACATAAAATGCGAGAAAATCTCGCATTTTGTGTTTCTTCGTTATTCAACTCGTCCTTGTTGATCCGCTGGCTGGGGGAGAAACGTCCCACAAATAGGCATATCAGTAATCATGGCAACTTTGTAATTGAGATGGTTCCTATCGTTTACATGATGAGAAACAAGTGAAACTAATCTTTATAGGCAAGTAACTTCCGTGGGTTTTTGATTTTATAGCCGTAATCTTCTGGGTGCTCAATCACTTCCTTCATAGAAATCAAACTATAAACATACTTCCCTGTTTCTCGGTTCAAATTCAAATAGAAATAATCATCTTGCTTTTGCTTAGCAATTTGTCTCCTCATTCTTCCTTCTCCTCCGTTATAAGCAGCAGCAGCAAGTGTCCAGCTGTTAAATTGCTTGTGCAAATCTCGTAGATATTTTGCGGCGGCAACCGTGGCTAAACGTACATTCATACGCTCGTCTACTTTATCATTAACAGTTAAACCATAATCTCGGGCTGTTTGCGGCATAAACTGCCAAACACCTGCAGCGCCTTTTGGAGAAAACAAACCTCTTTTCATTCCTGTTTCCACCAACGGAACGTATTTAAAATCTTCCGGAACGCCGTATTTTTTCAGAATTGGTTCTATAACAGGAAACCAAACTTCAGATCTTTGATGTAGTTTAAGCGTTTGCATCGTACTAAAAGAATGAGCTTTCAATGCCTTTTTCATTTTAGTTTCAATGCGCTTGTCGCCAGAAGGCAACAGTTCATTAGCAAATTCCAAATAGTTTAAAAAATCGTTTTCAGCGATGCTTCTAACCGACTTTAAATCTGGAACTATAGCTTTATTAGTTGTGCTTGTATAGCTGTATCCAAACATTTTTGTAAGTACACAAAGTACCAACATTAAGCTACAAGCAACTATGTATTTTAACTTCATAATTCTTGTTTTATTTACAATTAATAAAAAAGCTCGGCAAAGGTAAGCTTTATTTATCAGATTATCAAATAGTTACCAAAACCGCTGTTTAAGCACCTCTAAATTAGGCTTTCAGTAGCTTGATCAATCGCTGATAAAACTCACTTGCTAACATAGGGTTATATCAAAGATTTTTGTAACTTTGTTCCCCTTAAAACAGGTATTAATTTTATAAGACCATGCCATTTAACAAAGACAGGAACAGTCGCGATGACAACTCCGGAAAAGACCACAAAAAGTCTGACAGATCTGAATCTACCGGCAGATCAAATCGTGATGAAGGCAACAAATCGCCCTTCGCAAAATTCAGAAAAGAAGATTCTAGCTTCAGTAAAGACAAAAATTCTTACGGAGATAAACGTGAAGATTCCGGCGACAGAAAACCTTATGGAACCCGTGACAGCGGAAGTTCTTACGGTGACAAAAAACCTTACGGAGACAAACGTGAAGGCTCTGGCGACAGAAAACCATACGGAACACGCGACAGCGGAAGTTCTTACGGAGATAGAAAACCTTACGGAGACAAACGTGAAGATTCGGGCGACAGAAAACCTTACGGAACCCGTGACAGCGGAAGTTCATTCGCAGATAGAAAAGCTTACGGTGACAAACGTGAAGGCTCTGGCGACAGAAAACCTTACGGAACCCGTGACAGCGGAAGTTCTTACGGAGATAGAAAAGCTTACGGTGACAAAAGAGAAAACTCTGGCGACAGAAAACCTTATGGAAACCGTGACGGTGGAAGCTCTTATGGCGAAAGAAAGTCTTATGGAGACCATCCGGAAAATACTGGCGACAGAAAACCAGCTAGAGAAAGAAAAGAATTTGATGGCAACAAACCTTTTCGTCCGAAAAGCGATGAAGACCGCAAGCCTTATGTAAGTAGCGACAGGAGTTTTAAAAGAGAAGACCGTCCGTTTGAACAAGGCGACAGAGATGATTATAAAAACAGAGATGGCAATTCATCTCGAAAAAGATCTGACGATTATTCAAGAGCACCTCAAGATGAACAAGTTAGGTTAAAAAGTCACGAAAATAAAGGAGCGTTTAAAAAAGACGATGGTTTAATTAGATTGAACAGGTTTATTGCCAACGCCGGAATATGCTCTAGAAGAAAAGCGGATGAATTAATCAGTACTGGTGCTGTAAAAGTTAACGATGAAGTAGTTACCGAATTGGGTACAAAAGTTAATCCAGCGACTGACCAAATCCGGTACAACGGTGAACTTCTGAAAAGAGAGAAAATGGTTTATGTTTTACTGAATAAGCCAAAGGATTATATCACCACAACTGATGACCCACAAGAACGCAAAACCGTGATGGAGCTGATTTCAAAAGCTACCAACGAACGCATTTATCCTGTGGGGCGTTTAGATAGAAACACAACCGGACTTTTGTTATTAACCAATGATGGCGATTTAGCAGACAAATTATCTCACCCAAAAAACAGCATCAGTAAAATTTACAACGTTGAACTGAATAAAAATTTAACGCAAGGCGATTTTAATAAAATTGCTTTCGGTGTGGAGCTTGAAGATGGTTTAATTAAACCTGATGAAATTAGGTATGTAACCGGTGGTGCAAAAAACGAAGTAGGGATTCAAATCCACAGCGGAAAAAACAGAATTGTGCGCCGTATTTTTGAAAGTTTAGGTTATGAAGTTGAAAAACTGGACCGAGTGATTTATGCAAATCTTACCAAAAAGGATTTAACCAGAGGCCGGTGGAGGTATTTAACTGAAAAAGAAGTTATTCAGCTGAAGCATTTTACCAAAAATCAGTAGTTTCAATTTTCATTATAAAACATCAAGAAGCTCGTGATTTTTCACGGGCTTTTTTTTGGTTAAGGCACATCCAGATTTAAACGCCAAAAATCATTATACCCCTATTTTCTCAACCGTTATTTCCACAAAATCTTGTTTTGGCGCTTCGCAAAGCGAACAAAAATAAGTGCGAATTTCTTCAAACCTTACTCCGGGCTTAACGTTATTGATTTCATCGCCATACTCATGATTGTAGATGGTTTTACAATGTTTGCATTGGTGTACTTTATGCAAAATTGTAGCGCCAACTTTTGAGACGCCTTCAATTTTGTTAGGCAAAGCAAAATTCAATTGCAAACTATAATAATAGTCACAAAGATTGGTCAGGCGTTCGGCTAATTCCTCTTTACGGTTAACTGGTGAAAAAACCACAAAATCCTTATTGTTAGGATTAAAATTTTTGGTGTGCAAAATCTCGTACAAATTAGCGCCGTCATCAGCTTTTTCATTCTTTTTACGGATAATCACCGAGCCAAAAAGACCAGTTTTTGGTTTGGTTTTAATGGCAAAACAAAGCCCGAAGGTACGCAAATCTGCCTCTTCAAAATGTTTCACTAAATGTAATTTCAAATTTAGCCCCTCCTCGCAAACGTCCTCTAATTGCCAATTCAGCTCGTTGGCGGCATGCCTTACATTCAACCGGTATTTATCCAGTAAATGGCTCCAAAATTTTCGATCGTTTGGTTGAATGCTTTTGATAATAATACCCTTCCAAGCAGTGGTGTACAATTGTCCGATACGAGTTT
>DASSWV010000050.1:0-10835 GCA_035704545.1 Pelobium sp. | reverse complement strand
AAGTTGGGCGGCGATAAGTTTAGGATTTAAACACCCTTACATTATAGTATAGCTAGCGTAAGGTTCTGTAAAAACCTATCTATATTCACGTTCAACCACCGCCCTAACTGCCATTTCTGCTTCTTTTACCAACTCAGCAATATCTCTTCCAATTGGTTCAATTGGTTTTAGCACCGTGAATCTTAAAGGCACAAAAGCGTGTAGCCAAAGTGTTCCATTTTGCACTACTTTCCACGAGTTTTCGATGGCGATGGGAACTATCAAGGCGTTGGGCGCTTTCTTTAAAATAGTTGCAATTCCTCCAAGCTGAAATTCTTTCATTCTCCCGTCTTTCGAGCGAGTTCCTTCCGGAAAAATCACTGCAGACCAATTATTTTTATTCATCCGCTCTCCCAACTTCATAATCTCGCCTAATGATTGTTTCCTATCTTTACGATCAATGTTTGCACCGCCACCGTATTTTAGGTTGAACGATATGGACGGGATGTTTTTAGTAAGTTCTATTTTGGAAATAAATTTTGCGTGATGCTTCCGCAGAAACCAAATCATTGGTGGAATATCATACATACTTTGATGGTTTGCTGTAAAAATAATTGGTCGATCGGTGGGTAAATCTTGATCATTGACGAATTTTATTGTACCTCCTAAAACATAATAAGCACCCTTTAAAAAATAATTTAGAATATCGACCGAAACTTTATGCGCTTTATAACCACCAATTTTATAACTCAACCACTGTATCGGTTGAAAAACAATTAGGGTAAAAAAGAAATCGAGATGGTGCAACGGGCTTAATATAAAACCAAAAAATCTGCTCATTTTGCAAATATAAATTTTAGAAACCTTCTCTCAATAACTTAACTCTCAAAATTCCTGCAACCGTTAATGAGTCGGTGATTTTCCCGTCAATTACCATCTGATAAACCTCTTCAAAAGGAATTTTCTTAACTTCTAACTGCTCAGTTTCTTCAGGTTCGGGAGCAAATTGTTCGAAATTGTTTGCCAAATATAAAATCCCTAATTCATCACTAACAGAATTGGAAAGATGCATCCTTAACACTTCTTTCCATTCTTTTGCTACCAAACCTGTTTCTTCCAAGAGCTCTCGCTTTGCCGAATCTAAAGGGTTTTCATTTAACGGGCCACCACCTTCTGGTAATTCCCAACTGTATTGCTTCAGCGGAAAGCGGTACTGGCCCACCATAAAAATTTGATCGTCGGTATCAATAGCAATAATCCCGATAGCAAAATTTTTAAAATGTACCTCGCCGTATATGCCCTTACCACCAGAAGGATTGATTACCTGATGCTCAGTTAATCCAATCCACGGATTGTCGTAAATTTTTTTGCTACTGAGCGTTTGCCACGGATTAATTTCATTCATAAAAACAGGGTTTAATTATCCCCAATAATTACCGGATTTTTTACCGTTCCACATAAAAATCCCACTGCAATTAAAATCATATTTATTAACGTTTATTCTTGTTTTTAGATCTTGCCATCAAATTAGCTTCGGCTTTTTTCTTCATCTCTTCTCGTACAAACTTGATATGTTTAAATTTATAATAAACCGTTAAGCCGAATGCTGCCGCACATAACAAAGGGATAAAATAATAATTACCGGCTTTGTAACCATAATAACCTACAGCTACAGATGCTATCAAAAACACATTCAGAATTATGCTGAAAATAATATGTTTAACCATTATTAGTAAACTTGCATATCATTATCAAACTCCGCAGCCCAAGCCAATATACCACCTTTTAAATTGTATAAGTTGGTGTAGCCCAAGTTTTGTTCTAACTGCATGCAAGCATTTGCGCTTCTTGCGCCACTTCTGCACTGCATTACTACCGGAATATCTTTTTTGATTTTATCAGCTTCAATCACTACACCTGCTAAAGGAATGTTTTCGCCTTCAATATTAGACATTTCATATTCAAAAGGCTCACGAACATCAATCAATTGAAATTCTTTTCCTTCTTCTTGCCATTGCTTTAATTCTTGTACGCTTATTTCTTTCATGTTTTTTTGTTTTTAATAGTTCAAATTTAGGAAAATTATTGTGGGATGTTTGAGTGGGAGTTCATTACAACGTCAGAAGGTTTTTGTTTAAGGTGTTTTGTAGTTGGGTGATATGTATAACGGTTTACAAATTTAAGCTGTGCCCGAATTATAACATTAATACCACCTAAGCAAAGACGTAATTAACTTGCACAAATAGAAGTAAAATCAATCGCCGAGCATAGATTGACTTGCTGTTAAAAGTAGTTTTTATTCATTTTTCAAGACTTCTTCAATCTGCTTCTGTAGTTCAGGAATCTTATTTTTCACTACGTCCCAAACTATTGAGTAATTAACCCCATGATAATCGTGGATTAACCTATCTCTCATTCCAGCCATGTTTTTCCAATGAATGGTGTTCCATTTATATTTGAAGTCAGCGGGCACTTTTTTGGTCGCTTCACCAATGATTTCAAGACTTCTAGCTATAGCTCTTTTTAACGTTTCGTCTTCGATAAATTCCGCCTTCGTCAGATGACCGCATACTGAATATATATACTTGCATTCATCGAAAATATGTTTAACATAATCAATCGGTTCTTTAGACATATTGGACTTCTTTTAGAATTTTTGGCCCAATATACTGACTCAAGCCATTTTTTGTAATAACTTCAACTTTTTCACTACTGAACAATCTTTCAAAGATGTCATAAACAGCCATGTAATTATCGAAATTTTCTTTTTCAGGTTTAAAGTCAATTAACAAATCAATATCGCTCTTTTCGTTTTGTTCGTCTCGTAAATAAGAGCCAAACAAACCAATATTGGTTATTCCGAAACTGGAAAGTTCCTGCTTATGAGCTTTGATCGTAGCTATTATGTTGTCCTTAGTTGTCATTTAGAAATTTTTAATAAAAATACGAATCTTAAGCGAAAGACTGATGTTCTCTAGTTAAACTACAGCTAACTTGTAGCCGATTCTAACAACGTCCCTACTCCACCTGTGCACTTACCACCTTAGGTTTGCCAATCGTATTGTAAATCCCTTCTCCATTTAACACTTTAGCAATCAAGGCTGAGTTGTTTAATAACTCAACAGCTTTTTTCAACTCATTATCATACTGAAAACTGTTAAGGGTTCTTCCTTTTTCAAAATAGTAGCGTTGGGCAATCTCACTCTCTAACACTCTTTTAATTTCTGATTTATAAGTCGTTAAATCCGTTTCTTTGCTTGAGGCCACTTTCTGCTTTAAGCTCTCAAAATCAGCTTTTATCCCTTCCCATTTTTTATCGTTCTCGGCATAAAATTTAAGATCATCCAAAGATTTTTCAGTTGCAGTTTGGTAGCTGTAATCCTTGCCTTTTAAATAATTAACAAAGTTTTGGTATTCAGCATCTGTCAATACAAATTTCTCTGGTGGTGCAATACTTGGGTGTGTTTTTGCGAATTCCGTAGCATAATCGAAAATGAAATATTTACCCACCAACACCTGAGTAATATCATGGAACTCGGTTTCTTTTAGATAGAAATCAGGGTAAATTCCACTTCCGTTGTAAACAGATCTTCCACCTTTTGTTTTAAAAACAGATAGTAACGAATCTGGTAATTTATCTACAGATCCATCTTCTTGACGGTGCGTATAATCTAAAGCTTGTATACATCGACCCGAAGGCGTATAATATTTTGCAACGGTGATTTTAACCAAGCTGTTATAAGGTAAATTAAATGTTTGTTGCACCAAGCCTTTCCCGAAACTACGCTGACCAACAATTACCGCCCGGTCCAAATCCTGCAAGGAACCTGCAACAATTTCTGACGCCGAAGCAGAACGGCTATTTACCAAAACTATAATAGGCAAATCTGCTGCTATTGGATTACTGTAGGTTTTATAACTGATGGTTTTCTCCGGATTTTTACCTTTTTGCACCACTACTTCCACATCTCGGTTTACAAAAAGATTCACAATTTTAACGGCTTCCTGCAAAATACCGCCACCGTTATAACGTAAATCTATAATTAAGCCTTTTGGATTGCTTTTTTGGATATCAAGCAAGGCATCCTTAACTTCCTGACCAGAATTTTCTAGAAATTTATCTAATTTAATATAACCGATTCCGCTCTCCAACATTCCGTGGTAACTCACATTTGGCTGACTAATTTCAGCCCGATACAGTTGTTTTTCAATATTTTTCCCATTTCTTAAAACCACTATTTTAACGGGGGTTTCCTTCGGTCCTTTTAAAAGCTGGCTAATTTCATCGTTACTTTTTCCGGCAATCTTTTTATCATCGATACTGATAACCTCGTCTCCTGCTCTTATATCTGCTTTTTGAGCTGGGTAACCTTCAAAAGGTGCAGAAATAAATACTTTTCCGTCCCGGTGAATAACGCCAGCACCGATACCACCGTATTGGGTGCTCACGTATTTCATTTTATAATCTTCAATTTCCGATTCGGGGACAAACTCGGTATAAGGATCCAAATTTTCCAACATCGCATCAATTCCGGTACGCATCAGTTTAGAAGTATTTACTTCGTCAACATAACTAATATTCAGCTCTTTATAAACAGAAGCGAAAATATCTAGATTCTTAGAAATTTGAAAAAGGTCATCTTTAAAAGAAAAACTTATGCTGGCAATTAGCAGTAATCCTAAAGAAATTAAGCTATATTTTTTCATATAATTTGGCGACAAACAATAAGATTTAAATGTACAAATTAACCAGCTTACAGCATTTACATATACGTTTTTTTTACGTTCCCTTGTTTTTTGGAATGAATAGAAATCTGTAATGGTTTAATCATGTTAAAAGAGGTCTTTTGGGCGTTTTAACAGGCTATCCGCTCATACGCCACAAGCATTACGCACTGGCCGGTATCCGCTACTATCCTTAACCAAAAATAATCTTATTTAAAAAATTGCACTCGCCACAATAATCTTCTCGCGACGAGTCCCTAAACCTCAAACCTTATTCCTTCCACCTTTTTTCTACAAATCAAACTTTATCCCCTGCGCCAGTGGCAACTCAGTAGAATAATTAATGGTATTGGTTTGTCGGCGCATATAAGCTTTCCAAGCATCAGAGCCAGACTCTCTCCCGCCTCCGGTTTCTTTTTCGCCACCAAAAGCACCACCAATTTCTGCTCCCGAAGTGCCAATGTTTACATTTGCTATCCCACAATCAGATCCGTTCACTGATAAAAATTGCTCTGCTTCACGCATATTGTTGGTCATAATTGCTGACGATAAACCTTGTGGAACAGCATTTTGCATGGCAATCGCTTCATCCAGGTTCTTATATTTCATCAGGTATAAAATAGGAGCAAAAGTTTCATGCTGAACAATTTCCATTTCGTTTTTAGCTTCTGCAACGCAAGGTTTTACATAGCATCCAGAGTTAAAATCATCCCCTTCTAAAATGCCACCTTCAACAATAAAGTTTCCACCTTGCGCTTCACATTTCTCAATAGCATCTAAATAATTTTTTACGGCTTCTTTATCTATCAGAGGACCAACGTGGTTTTTCGTATCCAAAGGGTCTCCAATTTTCAATTGGGCATACGCTTGCACCAGCTTTTCTTTAAAAACATCATAAATGCTTTCGTGGATAATTAATCGGCGGGTAGAAGTACAACGTTGACCGGCAGTGCCCACCGCTCCAAAAACAGCTCCAATTAAAGTCATGTTTAAATCTGCATTTTCTGTAATGATGATGGCGTTGTTGCCACCCAATTCTAAAATATGTTTTCCTAATCTTGCGCCAACCGCGGAAGCTACAGATTTACCCATTTTTGTAGAACCGGTTGCAGAAAGTAGCGCAATATTGCTGTCCTTAGCCATCAATTCTCCGATATTTTTATCGCCCAATATCAAACAGGAAATACCTTCGGGTAGATCATTCGCTTTTAAAACCTTTGCCATAATTTTTTGACAGGCAATGGCCGTTAAAGGTGTTTTTTCGGATGGCTTCCAAATGCAAATATTACCGCAAACCCAAGCTAACGCAGCATTCCAACACCAAACGGCCACCGGAAAGTTAAAGGCAGAAATAATGCCGACCACGCCCAAGGGATGCCATTGTTCGTACATGCGGTGTTGTGGGCGCTCGGAGTGCATGGTTAAGCCATAAAGCTGGCGAGATAAGCCAACCGCAAAATCGCAGATGTCAATCATTTCCTGTACTTCGCCCCAGCCTTCTTGCAGGCTTTTTCCCATTTCGTAAGAAACCAGTTTTCCTAAATCATCTTTATGGTTTCTCAGTTCTTGCCCCAACTGGCGAACAATCTCTCCCCTCTGTGGCGCAGGAATGTTTTTCCAAGTTCTAAAAGCGGTTTTGGCAGTTTGTAACGCAGTGTGGTAATCATCAGCTTTAGCCAAGTTTATCTTAGCAATTTCTTTTCCATCAACTGGGGAGAATATAGATTTTTCTTCCGATGAAACGGGTTTTGGCCAGTTTTGCCCGGTACTTATTGCGGTGTTTACAGCGTTAATCCCTAAGTTTCTCAATACTATTTCAATACTACTTTCCATATTAAATATTTTCAATCACAATAAAGTCTAATATATACATTGTGATGTTTAGTTGGTATCTTTACAAAGAAATGTTTGTTTATCAGTGATAATTTTCAGACTTATAAACTGTGATAAATTAAGCTATATTTAATTCCGAATGAAGTTACACCCAAGTTTTAAAAAGCATTTACCTCAAATTGTTATGCTCTTAAAAGCACATAAAATTGCTAATGCGTGTGTATTTGGTTCTGTTTTAACTTCAAATTTTCACAAAGAAAGTGATGTTGATTTCATCGTTAACCTAGAGGAAGGGATAGAACCCGCAGAAGCTGGAACACATCTTTGGAATCTATATGATAATTTGAAAGAGTTATTAAATAGAGAAGTTGACATTTTAACTGAGCGTTCTTTAAAAAATCCTTATCTAATTGAAGAGATAAACAAAAGTAAGTTGCCTATTTATGGATATTAAAGAACTTAAATTATTAAAGGATATTCTGGACTGTATTAACCATATAGATAGCTATATAGGTAACAATAAGGTGTTTGAAATATATGAAAACAACCCTCTTTTGCAAGATGCCGTAGAGCGCAATATCATTACTATTGGAGAGGCAATGAATGCTTTATTAAAGTTAAATCCAAAAATAAAAATTACCAATGCGAGACGAATAGTCGACGCAAGAAATAAACTCACTCACGGTTATGATGAAATAGAGATTGTACAAATTTGGAGCATCATTATAAAGCATTTACCTACATTAAAAGCCGAAGTCTGTTCTTTTTTAACTAGCTAGTAACCCAATTTTTTAATCTGATATACTTTAGCCTTTCTTACATCAATCTTTTTTGTCAAATCTAAACCAAAATTGATTTTTTTAGGCTTCAAAATCAACATCTTACAAACTGGCTGTTTAATTGTTAATAAATATTTTGCTACAAATCCTTATATTAATAATAATTTGAAGATTATTATCAAAAAGGGTAGCTTTTCGCCCTGTTATCGTTGAATTAAAATTGGTGTCCTATGGAAGAAGATTTCGAATTTGAATTTGGCGAAGACCCAAAATTATCGGTTGAGCGTTACGAGGAAATGATTCGCAATCATGATCAATACTTTTTTGATGCGCTCGCCTTTGAAAATATTATCGATTATTATACCGATAAAAGCGACCCTATAAAAGCGTTGCAAGTGATAGAATACGCTGTTTTGCAACATCCATACGCGGCGGTTTTCCACATTAAAAAAGCGCAACTTCACGTTTTCACCAACGAAATTGACAAAGCTTTTGAATCATTAGCTAAAGCAGAGTTATTGGAACCTTCAGAAGCTGATATTTACATGATTAAAGGTAATATTTTTGAAAGTTTAGAACGCCACGAAGAAGCACTGGAGAACTTAAAGAAAGCTTTAGAAATGGCAGAAAACAAAGATGAAGTGTTGATGCAGATTTCTTTCGTCCACCAAAACATGGGCGAATATGAAGAAGCCGTTAGCTACCTTAAATTATGCCTAGAAAACAATATGGAAAACCAAGATGCGCTTTACGAGCTGGCATTTTGTTATGATGTATTGGACAAGCAAGATGAAAGCATTCTTTTTTACCAACAATATATTGATAGCGAACCCTACTCTTTTGCAGCCTGGTATAATTTAGGAAATGCTTTTCATAAGTTAGGTTTATTTGAAAAATCAATTGATGCTTATGATTATGCCATTTTAATTAAAGAAAATTTTGCATCAGCATACTTCAACAAGGGCAACGCATTGGTACAGTTAGATCGTTACCAAGATGCTATTGACGTTTACCGTGAAACTTTTGAGTACGAACCGCCAAATGCCGATACCTATTGCGCCATGGGTGAGTGCTACGAGAAGCTAGAGAAAATGGACGAAGCCCGTTCCTTTTATAAAAAAGCGGTTAAAATGGACACCAAAATGGCTGACGCTTGGTATGGCATCGGTGTGACCCTAGATTTTGAAGAACGTTATTTTGAATCCCTTCATTTTTACAAAAAGGCTTTAAATATTGATGATCAAAACCCAGATTATTGGTTCGCTATTGCTGATGCGCATTATAAATTGGGGAATTTGGAAGAGTCCGAAGTCGCCTATGAAAAGGTGGTGGAAGTTAATCCCTTAGATGTTGAAGCTTGGTTAGATTATTCCTCCATAGTTTTTGAGCAGGATAATATTAAAAAATGTATTGAAATTATTGCGGAAGGCATAAAGAACAATCCCGACTCTGCAGATTTATACTATCGTTTTGTAGCCTACTTATTTGCCGACGGACAGTATAATGAAGCTTTAAATCAGCTACAGACCGCTTTAAACACAGATATTGATAAGCATTATTTATTGTTCGAATATCTGCCACAACTACAAACCAATAAAGTAATCATTGATATTATCAACGGTTTTACAAAGTAGCTTTTGTAAAAATGTGGTTTTATAAGTCAAATTTGCTGTTTTTTGATATTTTTTTTTGATTTTTGCGGGCGAATATGAATTATAAATTAAATAATATTCCAGACAGAACGGTTAAACCACGCCAAAATGGATTAACCATGGTAATGGATAAAGGACTGAGCCTTAGGCAGGTAGAAGATTTTATCGAAGTAGCTGGAGCACACACAGATATTGTAAAATTAGGTTGGACAACTTCTTTTATAACGCCAAACCTAAAAGAAAAATTAAAGATATACCGTGATGCTGGCATCCCGGTTTATTTTGGTGGCACTTTATTCGAGGCTTTTATAGTTAGAAATCAGTTTGATGACTACAGAAAAGTACTGGATGAGTATGACATGAAGTTTGTCGAAGTTTCTGACGGATCTATCGAAATTGATCACGATATCAAATGCGAATACATCAATAAACTAAGCTCTCAGGTTACCGTCATATCAGAAGTTGGCTCAAAGGACGAAAAGAAAATTTTCGCCCCTTATAAATGGATCAAACTGATGAAAGCCGAAATTGAAGCCGGTGCTTGGAAAGTAATTGCCGAAGCCAGAGAAGGCGGCAATGTTGGTATTTACAGAGATTCTGGCGAAGTACGTCAAGGTTTAGTGGATGAAATTCTAACTCAGATACCAGAAGAAACCATTATTTGGGAAGCCCCACAAAAAGCGCAACAAGTTTGGTTTATAGAGCTTATTGGCGCCAATGTGAATTTAGGAAACATTGCTCCTGCAGAAGTTATACCGTTAGAAACCATAAGATTAGGTTTACGTGGCGATACTTTTAACCATTTTTTGAATCAGAAGAAGTAAAGAAAATAAAGGAGTGTTAAAGCTCCTTTTGTGTTTGTATAATGAAAAAATATGGATTAATAGGATTCCCTTTGGGGCATTCTTTCTCTGAAAAATACTTCACAGAAAAATTTGAAAAAGCCAATCTCAAAAATTATCAATACTCGCTTTTTCCTTTAGAAAATATTCAGGATTTTCCGAAAATCTTAGCTAAAGACCGCAATTTGTATGGGATTAATGTAACCATCCCTCACAAGATTGAAGTGCTGCGATTTTTAGACGAGTTGGACCCGGTGGCAAAAGCTATCGGTGCTGTTAACTGTATCAAAATTTTGCATGGCGATACGGTAAAGTCGTTGTTTTCTGGCGAGCTTTGCACTCTAAACCCAAAAAAATACAAGTTAGTTGGTTATAATACCGATGCTTACGGTTTCGAAAAATCTATTGAGCCTTTTTTAAAAAGCCATCATAAAAAAGCATTAATTTTAGGCAATGGAGGCGCGGCCAGAGCCATTAAATATGTTTTAAAGCAACGGAAAATCGACTTTAAATTTGTCAGCAGAAATCCTAGTAAAGATATGTTTGGCTATGCCGATTTAAATGAAAGCGTATTAAAAGACTATCAAATCATCATTAATACCAGTCCTGTGGGCACTTACCCAAAAGAAGATACTTTTCCAGATATTCCTTATCAGTTTTTGACCGACAAGCATTTGCTTTATGATTTGGTTTATAACCCAGAAGAAACGGTTTTCTTGAAGAAAGGGAAAGAAAAAGGCGCTAGCGTTAAAAACGGTTATCAAATGCTGGAACTACAGGCCGAAAAATCCTGGGAGATCTGGCAGTCGTAAACACTTGATAATTAATACTGTTTGAAAGCGTTTGAAAAACTCGGCTATTTAATCCGAAAGTTCAAGCGTATTCTTAAAAGCTCCTAAAATAAAATGATTAAAAATTAATATCTTAACCCAATGAAATATTTTTTCTTAGTTATTTTGAGCTTTTTGTTGTTGCAGGCCTGTAGCCAGAGTTCAGAATACGCCCCAAAACCAAGAGGCTATTTC